>JBIILW010000170.1:0-4900 GCA_044338265.1 Bacteroidia bacterium
AAAGATATTTTTGAAGAAATTTACCAAGCAGATTACCAAGCTAAATTTGTAGCAGCTGGAATCGTTTACGAACATCGTTTAATTGACGACATGGTGGCTTCGGCTTTAAAATGGAACGGAAATTTTGTTTGGGCTTGTAAAAACTATGATGGCGATGTGCAATCTGACACCGTAGCACAAGGTTTTGGTTCATTGGGTTTAATGACTTCGGTGTTAATTACGCCTGATGGAAAAGTAATGGAATCAGAAGCAGCTCACGGAACTGTTACTCGCCATTTCCGCGATCACCAAGCTGGTAAACCAACTTCTACTAACCCAATTGCAAGTATTTTTGCTTGGACGCGTGGATTGGAGTTTAGAGGTAAATTAGACAACAACCAAGAGCTTATTAATTTCTGTCATGCATTAGAAGCTGTTTGTATTGAAACAGTAGAAAGCGGTAAAATGACCAAAGATTTAGCAGTTTGTATTCATGGAAATAAAGTGACTTTAGGCGAACATTACCTAAACACACAAGATTTTTTAGATGCAATTGATACTAATTTAAAAGCTAAATTAGCTTAAATATTGTCTGCAAGAAAACTACAATTTCATCGTTATGCTCACTATAAAAATGGTCATTTAGGATACTTCGACTACGCTCAGTACAAGTTGTAAACTCCCATATTTTCTAGTATTACAAGCCTCGAACTTGAAATTTTCTTATCAGACATTTATCTCAATAATTACAAATATTTATTACATCAAAAAGCCTCGAAATTTCGGGGCTTTTTTGTGACATCATTTTTTAAGCATTTTTTTAGAATTAATTTTCAAATATTTAACAAAGCATTTCGTTTATGTTCTAAAAAATGGAATAATATTTGAATAAAAGAAATTTTACTAAAATATAAATTGAAAGAAAAAAACACATGAAAAAGTACACATTAATTTTCGCAGTAGCATGCCTTGGAGGTTTGTCTGCAATTGGGTTAAGCAAGTTATTTGGAAGTAAACAAAATGCCACAGAATTTACTCAAAATTACTTAGCAAGGTATGCAAGTTTGTCAGCCTCAGCCGACAGACCTGATTTTGTGGCAGTAGCCGAATTAGTAACGCCAACAGTAGTTCATATTTTAACAGTTGTTGATCAACCCCAAACACGCAACGACCAACCACAAGAAATAAATCCATTTGATTTTTTTGGAGGAAGAGGTTTCAGCATGCCACAACAAGGACCAAGAACCGGAAGTGGTAGCGGTGTAATTATTTCGGAAAATGGATTAATTGTTACCAATAACCATGTAATAGATGGTGCCACTAAAATAAAAGTAATTTTAAATGATAAGCGTGAATATGATGCTGAATTGTTAGGAAAAGATGTAAATACTGATTTAGCCTTGTTAAGAATTTCGGAAAGTAATTTGCCATTTGCGGTTATTGGAAATAGTGATGAAGTAAAAGTGGGCCAATGGGTTTTAGCCGTTGGCAATCCGTTTAATTTAACCTCAACTGTTACTGCTGGAATTATCAGTGCTAAAGGTAGAAACTTGAATATAAACAGAGGCAATGGACAACAATATCCTATTGAGTCATTTATTCAAACAGATGCGGCAGTAAATCCAGGAAATAGTGGTGGTGCTTTGGTGAATCAAGATGGTAAATTAGTGGGAATAAATACTGCCATTGCCAGTGAAACTGGTCAGTATGCAGGTTATGCTTTTGCTATTCCAAGTAATTTAATGCAAAAAGTAATCAATGATTTACAAAAATATGGAACTGTACAACGTGGTGTTTTAGGTGTTGAAATTTCGGATGTAGATGGTGAACTAGCTGATAAATTAGGTTTGAAAGAAGTAAAAGGAGTTTATGTAAGAAATGTAAAAGAAAACAGCGCAGCTGAAGAAGCAGGTTTAAAATCGGATGATGTAATTGTTTCGGCCGATGGTGTTGATACCAAAACTACTCCAGAATTACAAGAGATGATTGGTAAGAAAAACCCTGGCGATATAGTAAAAGTAAAAGTAATTAGGGAAGGAAAAGAAAAGTTTTTTGATGTAAAATTAAAAGGCTTAGACGGAAAAACTACTTTAAAAATTGCGGAGAAAACGGAAGTAAACAAAGCCTTAGATACCGATTTTGAAACGCTTACCCGCGATGAGAGATTGAAGTTAAAAATTGCCAGTGGCATTAAAGTAAAAAACTTTGGGTCTAAAAGTATATTAAGAGCTGCTGGAGTTCCAGTTGGTTTTGTAATTACAACTATTGACAAAAAAGCGGTGGCAACCGTAAACGATGTAAAAACTGCTTTTGAAGGTAAAAAAGGTGCAGTTTTAGTAGAAGGAATAAAAGCCGATGGCACCCAAGATTATTTTGCAGTAAAAATAGCGAGTAAATAAACTCAATAATTTTAAAAAAGCCGACTGTATGAAAATGCAGTCGGCTTTTTTTGTGAAATTAAATTTAACTTTATTAGTTACCCGTCTGACGCCATGGCAACGCAATGGCTTTTAAGGTTCTGACGGGAGTGTAATAAAGACCTGACAGGTTTGTTTTTTTAACCCGTCAGGTCTTTAGTATCATCATTCCTTAATAAATTTAGAACTGTTTTTTGAATCAAAATTATCAATTATTTGAATAATATAAACACCTTCGGATAATTCGTCTATTGCTATTTCATTACTTTTAGTATTGGTGTTTTCTAAATTCACTTGTTTAATAAGTTTTCCTAGTACATCATAAATATAAATTTCTTTGATGGCTGTTTCGGAAGTAATGGTTAGTTTTGTGGTTGCGGGATTAGGGTAAATTGAAATAGTATTATTTTGTAATAAATTTTCTGTTCTCACATTATTTTCATTCGCATAATTATAAATTTGATACTCAATTCCATTGTTTATATCCTTGGCTGCATATCCATTTGTGTTGCTATTGAAAAAAGAAAACCTAAAATCTTCATTATCTATTTTTTTCCAATTATTATCCTCGTTATAATTTACAAAAGTTCCATTTTTAGTTGTCATAATATAAAAACCATTTCCGTTATTATTTTCGCAAAAAGTTATGTTTGTTATTAATTCATCTCTTTGAAAAGTTTGAAAAGTAATCCCGCTGTCTGTTGTATAAGCCAATATTGGGCTTTCTCTTTTATGCAAAATAAAGCGTGCGGCATTTCTAGCAGTAATTCTACCATAATTTGTAGGTCCTAATAACCTATCCTGCCAAGTTTTACCGTAATTGTAAGTGTATGCAATATAATTAGTATCATATTTATTATTATAAAAAATTCCCATTCCTGTTCCATTGCTTCTAAAGGTTTCACCTAATGGTCCAAGTTTGCCTGTTTTATATTTATACTTCAAATAATCGCAACCGCTTCTTCTTTCCCAAGTTTTGCCAGCATCGTATGTTTGATAGGTTAATAAACATTGTTCATCAATTGTATCTTTAACAAAATAACCTGTTTGACTATTAAAAAAAAATAAATTTACACCTCCAGGAGTAAAATCAACTGTGTTAAAAAAGAAATCTTTTGTAAAAGTATATCCACCATCGTATGTTGCAAGTAAGCCATATTTGAAAATAGAACCATATTTGAAATAAGCTTGCAAAAAAACAGTATCGTTGTTGGAAGGAAACACTTTACGAATATTAGATACATTGTATTGACTTAAATTTATTTCTCTTGTTTTATTAAACAAACTATCCAATTCAAAAATCTTATTACCATTATTACTTAAATCTGATGTTACCCAAATTTTATTATTATTAACATAATTAATATTGTCAGACTGGCTAACTATTAAGCCAGTTACTTCGCTCCATTGAGCCTTTGCAATAATTATATTTATTACTAAAATAAATAATAATAAAATAATTTTTCTTGTTTTCATATTTGATTCTAATTAATTATTAAAATATGAAAATCCATGCAAACAAAAATATTTGTTGGCATGGATTTTCGACAACCTTTTTTTAAATTGCTATTGACATTTTTTCATTTTATATGTTTTAGTTGAAAAATTTGCAACCCATATAAAACAATCACAAGGATAAGGCATGCTTGTTAATACTTTACCACCTACAAAAGGGCTCATTTCTTTTTCATAGCCTGCTCCAACACTAACTTGGAAGTAAGTGTGTGTTAAAAATGTGCCATTGGCTACTCCAAAAAGACTTAAATAATCAGATTGGTTAATTGTAACTGTACCATTATTAGGAACTAAAATCCCATTTTTTACATTAATACTTGTTGAATCAAAAACTTGCCAATGCGCTAAAGTAATATCGCAATCAGTTTCATTTATAAAAGTCCATTGGAAGTCTGGACCCATTTCAATTGGATCCACAATAGGACCAAGCGTAAATAAACCATTTGGTACATTTTGAACTTGTGAAAACAACTTAAACGGTAAAGTTATTATTATTAAAAGTATTAAACTGCTAATTGTTTTCATAGCAGTATTTTTTGTTATTTTATTTTTCATTATAATTATTTTTAAAATTGTTTTTTATCGCTATAAAAACTACAGCAAATTTTTAATTAATACCTTTTAGTAATATTTTCATAATTTAAAAACAAGGCGTATAAATTCCTTTTGTCCGTATTTGCTAAATATTCTCCAAGAACATTTATTGCAATTATTTATTTTTTCAGCTACTTTCGCAGCTAGATAGGGTGTAGTTTTATTAGCATAGGTTTACACTTTTATTCCCGATTTTGTCGGGATAAAGCTTGTGGGTGTTCACGCACCTGCAAGTTTTTTTGTTTAATTTAAATTTATTTTTTCCAAAAGTAAAGTATCGGTTTTTATTTTTTATGGTACTAAATAATCAATTTTAAACATGGTACTTTGTAACCATATATGGTCATAAAGTACCAGGAGATTTTAGTTACTAAAAAAACTTAGCATTTGATTAT
>JBIILW010000171.1:0-4876 GCA_044338265.1 Bacteroidia bacterium
GAAGATGATTGCATAGATAGTCCTGGGAAGCCTTGTACCAATGGCTGTCCTGATAAAGACAATGATTGCGTAGCAGATATCAATGACAGTTGTGTAAACGATTCTGGAAATTTTTATTTAAATGGTTGCCCTGGTATTTATGTTGACACCATGGAAATAATTTTACCTTCTGAAGAAATTAAAATATTAGATGATGCGATAAACAATTTAGCATTTGAAGTGGGAACAGCTGAAATAAAAGATTCATCCCTTTTAAGCTTAGAAGAATTAGCAAAATTATTAACAATCAAACCAGATTATAATGTAGTGATTAATAGTTATGCCGATACAATTAGCGACAATAAAAAGCCTTTAAAATTAATTCAAAAAAGAGCAAAAGCTTTGATCAAGTTTTTAGCAAAAAAAGGCATTGCCAAAAAAAGAATAGCTGCCTACGCTTTTGAATCTAAATTACCATTTTTAAGAAACAAAAGTGTTGGATCTAAAAATAATACCATTGAAATCAAAATTGTAAAATAGTTTTTTAAAAACAAACAAAAAAAACCTTCAGCTTGTAAACTGAAGGTTTTTTTTTGAAATATAATTGGAGATATTAAACGTTAAAACTAGACAATTTTTTAAATTCAGCTATTCTATTGCTCAATTCTGCTTCTGTTAAATTAACTAATCTTTCAGTACCAAAACGCTCCACACAGAAGCTCGCCATGGCAGAACCATAAATCACTGCATTCTTCATGTTTTCGAAGCTGATATCGCCTGTTTTGGCTAAATAACCAATAAATCCTCCAGCAAAAGTATCGCCAGCACCAGTTGGATCAAAAACTTCTTCTAAAGGTAATGCTGGCGCATAAAACATTTCTTTGCCATGAAATAACAAAGCACCATGCTCTCCTTTTTTTATAATTAAATATTTAGGACCCATGGCTTGAATTTTAGCAGCAGCTTTTACCAATGAATATTCGCCTGAAAGTTGGCGAGCTTCTTCATCGTTAATGGTCAAAACATCTACCATTTTAATGGTGGCTAATAAATCGTCCATGGCTATTTCCATCCAAAAATTCATGGTATCCATCACTATTAACTTTGGGCGGTTTGTTAAACGCTCTATCACTGTTTGTTGAATTTTAGGTGTTAAGTTACCTAACATCAAATATTCGCAGTTTTGGTATGAAGCGGGAATAATTGGATCAAAGTCGGCCAATACATTTAATTCAGTGGTAATGGTATCGCGGCTGTTCATATCGTTATGATACTTGCCACTCCAGAAAAACGATTTTTCACCCGCTTTAACTTGTAAACCTTCTGTGTTTACACCATTTGTGTTCAAATGATTCACAAACTCTTTTGGGAAATCATCGCCAACAACTGCTACTAAATTTACACTTTTTGTAAAGTACGAAGAACACAATGCAATATAAGAAGCTGCGCCTCCAACTATCTTGTCTGTCTTTCCAAATGGGGTTTCTATGGCATCAAATGCAACCGACCCAACAACTAATAAACTCATAAATAAATAATTAAACGTTTTTTGTATTTTTTTTCGTTACAAAGATTGCATTTTTAATTATGAATTCCTATCATTGCACCCTCGTTAAACGAAAAAATCTAACGAAAACAAGCATTAACACTCCTTGGTAGCTCAGCTGGTTAGAGCACATGACTGTTAATCATGGGGTCGCTGGTTCGAGTCCAGCCCAGGGAGCAAAAAGCCAATCGTAGTTTACGGTTGGCTTTTTTGTTTGTAGAAATCATTATTTGTTTTCTAATAAAAACATTATTTTGTTTTCTATTAGAAAACATTTACTTTTACCAAGTGTTCAATGTCATTACCAGAAGAACTTTATTAGCTTATGCCAAAAAATATCCATTAGCTGCTAATGCGCTGTTTGAGTGGTATCATGAATTGGTAAAATCGGATTTTGAAAACTTCAACGCTTTAAAATCTGTTTATGGTTCTGCAAGCTTGGCCGGAGTTGATAGGATAGTTTTCAATATTATGGGAAATAAGTTTAGGCTTGTGGTTCGCATTGTTTTTGAATATAAAGCCATACAAATTAAGTGGTTTGGAACACACAAGGAATACGATAAAATAAATGTATCAACTATTCAACATCAAATAAAATAATGGAACTGTCAGTTATAAAAAATAAAACTCAATATGAAGCATACCTGAAATGGGTGGATGAAATGTTTGATAAAAAAATAGTACCAAATTCACCTATTGGAAAAAAAATAGAAGTGGCTTTGTTGCTTATTAAACAATACGAAGATGCCCATTTCTCTGTCCCTTATCCTAATCCTCTTGAAATGATTAAACTAAAAATGGCTGAGCTTGGATTAAAAAACAAAGACCTAGTTGGAAAATTTGGTAGTAAGGGTTATGTCTCATCTCTATTAAGTGGACGAAAACCATTAACATTGGAATTAGCAAAACTTTTTCATCAGGAGTTACATATTCCCGCTGAGGTATTTTTTGCTTAAAATTAAATCATTCAATTTAAATCTCAAACCCCTAATTTCCTAATAATTCCATACTCAATTAACTCATTTTGCTTGCATCTTTTGTCTATTAGGTGAGCAAAAGCCAATCGTATTTACGGTTGTCTTTTTTGTGTTTATTTTTTGTAACGCTCCTTTTTTTTATCTTTGATTTCGTAAATATCAAAAAATGAAATTCCTCATTTATACAATCGCATTTTTTATCACTACCAATGTATTGGCACAAGCAGTAAAAATAAAAGATGCCTATGGCAATAAAGTGGTATATATAGATGGAAACACCCTACGAGCAAAAGATGCCTATGGCAATCAATTATTCTACCTAGACGGACAAACCATTCGGTCGAAAGATGCTTATGGAGAAAAACTGTATTTTATAGATGGACAAAGCATTCGTTCAAAAGATGCTTATGGACAAAAACTATATTATTTTGATGGCAATACCATCCGGTCGAAAGATGCTTATGGTGAAAAACTATATTATATAGATGGGCAAACTTTAAAATACAAAGATGCCTATGGTAGTAAAGTTTATTATTTTGAAGGCATTCCAGAAAAATGGGTAATTGTTTGTTTGATTAGATAAATTACATTGTTGGATGTTGGATTGATTTATTAAAATCTAATATTTAATATCCCACTAACTCAATATTTATAGGGCACAAAAAAAACCGAATCAATTTAAAACAGATTCGGTTTTTTTATTTATAATTAAAATTATTTTCTGCCTTTTTTAGTTTGGCTACCTAATCTATCCATTACACAACGGAAACCAATAGTTGAAGTAGCTTGTTCCTGGTCTAAATATCTTCTGTTTCCAGGGCTTAACCAATAAGCTCTATCGTTCCAGCTTCCGCCTTTATAAACTCTAGCTGCATTGTCAATTAATGAAGTAATACCATATTCGTATTTTTGATCAATATCGCCTTCATATTTTAACTCATCTCTGTAACCAATGTTATCCGCTTTTTTGTAGTTACGTCTTTTAATATTTTCAGCTTCTGATACATCTTTGTATTTAATTCTACCTAAACTATCTTTTTCAGTAATATTACCATCCGCATCTCTTTCTTGAGTTTGGTAATTATTTCCTCTGAATGACATGTTATCGTTATTGTCTTCTAATGATAAAGGTCTATAAATATCCATTACCCACTCGCTAACATTTCCAGCCATGTGGTATAAACCAAAATCGTTAGGAATATAAAATACATCTTTAACAGCAGAAGTGTATGAAGCATTGTCATTTAAATTACCAGCAATACCTTTGTAATCTCCTCTTCCTCTAACATAATTTGCATACATTCTACCACGAGTTTTCTCAGTATCACCTCTACGCAATGTTAAACCAGCCCAAGGATAAACTTTACGAGAATCAACGTTTTCGTTATATGAAGCTGTTCTGTAAGCCACACTTGCATATTCCCATTCAGCTTCTGTAGGCAAACGGTAAATAGGTAATAAAATACCATCTTCCATTTTTACATCACGCTTTTTACCACCAGGAGTATAATCTTTTAACTGCTTTTTGATATCAATTGGAGTTAAACCTAACATATAGGCTTCCGTATTGAAAGTCTCATCGTTTTGTTTATTAATATTGCTATTTTTCATTAAGCCTTCTCTGATCATAATGTATTCATTCACACGATCAGATCTCCATTTACAAAATTCAGAAGCTTGCAACCAACTAACACCTACAACAGGATAATCGCGGTATGCAGGATAACGTAAATAATAATTTACATAAGGTTCGTTATAAGAAAGCTTTGCTCTCCAAACCAAAGTATCAGGCAAAGCAGAAGTTGCAATAATTGGATTTTCCGCACCATATGCTCTGGTTAACCAATATACATATTCTAAATATTGAAAATTGGTTACTTCAGTTTCGTCCATATAGAAACTATTAACAGACATACGTCTTTTAGTATTGTTTCTATCATAAGTTACATCTTGTTCCGATGCACCCATTACAAAAGTTCCACCTTCAATAAACACTAAACCCGGACCAGTTTCTTGGTCTTTGAATTTATGTTTTTCAAATCCACCCCATTTGGAGTCATTGTATTTCCAGCCAGTAGTGCCTGATTTTTGTGAACATGCTGAAAACAACATAGTAGTTGCAAATGATGCTAACAATAATTTATTTACTAATTTCATGGTATAAGTTAATTACTTTAAAGTTTCCAAATATAACGGAATTTGGTAATTATGTGTATAAAAATACTTTTTTTTGAAAAAAAAGTATTATCTATTGAAAATGAGGATGGTTTGTTATGTAAAATTAATGAAAATTTACAATTCAGGGCATTTAATTGGTCTTCCCATCCTACTTCTTGTTCTTGTTTTGGTTTTAATATCAAAACCTAAAGATATT
>JBIILW010000172.1:0-4874 GCA_044338265.1 Bacteroidia bacterium
CCAAGTCCAAAGGGTTCCATTTCCTTTAATGCCAATGCTAAAATTAGTACCAGCTTTTATGCTTATCCAGTTACTATCTGTTCCTATTTGAACAGGAATATTTTTATTAACATAAGTTCCGTCCCCTAATTGACCATCGGTATTTAAACCCCAAGCCCATAAGGTACCGTTTGCTTTTATACCTAATGAATGACTATTTCCTGTAGTAACCAATACCCAAGTATTGTCGTTTCCAACTTGAACAGCATTTGTTTTATTAATTAAAGTTCCATCGCCTAATTGACCATTATTATTTAAACCCCAAGTCCAAATATTTCCTTTTCTAATTTCAATATTATGTGATGATACCGAACCAGTAGTTGCCCTCATATAATTAGCCCTATATGGTACACAACTTTTTACATCGTGCCTGTTATGTTGCGCGTAAATACTATTTGATAGTAAAATAAATAAAACTATGGCTATATTTTTCATGTTATTTTATTTGGTTTAGTTTGGTATACAAAAAAAAGGAAAATAAACCAATAAGCTTACTTTCCTTTAGTTAATTATTCCTTTATTATTTTTATGGTACGCATATTTGCATCTTTAAAAATAACTTTTACAAAAAAATATGGCAAATGAATTGTTTTGCAATTAAACCTATAAGGTTTAAAAAACCTTATAGGTCTTGTTTGTTTAGTTTTACCCGTCTGACGCCTTGGCAGCGCAAGGGCTTTTTAATCGTCTGACGGAAGTTAAAAACTATAATTTCATATATTTGTAATTATTCTAGCATGTTTTAATATCCGTCTAGCACTTTAAAAACGCAATTTCCAAGCAAAGGTTTGACAGAATTAAAACATAAATCAATCAAAATACATGACCACAACACATAAACACACCAACTCATTAATTCACGCCAGTAGCCCCTATTTATTGCAGCATGCACACAATCCAGTAAATTGGTTGGAATGGAACGAGGAAACGCTTTTAAAAGCCAAGAACGAAGATAAAATGATATTGGTGAGCATTGGTTACTCGGCTTGTCATTGGTGTCATGTAATGGAACACGAAAGTTTTGAAAACGAAGAAGTAGCCGAACTTATGAACAAAAACTTTATTTGCATAAAAGTAGATAGAGAAGAACGTCCCGATATAGATCAAATATACATGGATGCGGTGCAATTGCTTACTGGGCGTGGCGGATGGCCGTTAAATTGTTTTGCGTTACCTGATGGAAGACCGCTGCATGGTGGAACTTATTTTCCAATAGAACAATGGAAAAAAACATTGCAATCCATTGCCGATTTTTACCAAGACAGAAAAGTAGAGGCCTTCGAATATGCCGCTGAATTAACCAATGGAATTAATAAATTAGACCAAATTATTCCTGCGGAAAACTCAGCAATAAAATTAGAAACCATTGAAACTACGGTAGAAAATTGGAGTAAAAACTTCGATTTAATATATGGTGGATACAATTGGGCACCTAAATTCCCCATGCCCAATAATTGGCAATTTTATTTGCAATATTATCAGTTTTCAAAAAACGAATTGCTGTTAGAAGCGGTAACACAAACCTTGAATGGCATGGCCAATGGTGGAATTTTTGACCAAATAGAAGGTGGTTTTGCGCGCTATAGTACCGATGTGTATTGGAAAGCCCCTCATTTTGAAAAAATGCTTTACGATAATGGACAATTAATGGGTTTATATGCGCAAGCTTTTCAGTTGACAAAAAACCAATTGTACAAAAATATTATTTACAAAACGCACCAGTTTTTACAACATGAATTAACGGACGAAAATGGTTTGTTTTATTCAGCCTTAGATGCCGATAGTGAAGGAATAGAAGGCAAATATTATATATGGACTCGCCAAGAATTAGTGGAATATTTAGGCGAAAATGAACCTTTATTTAGCCTTTATTATTCGGTAGATGCTTATGGAAATTGGGAACATGGTGCAAGCATTTTATACAAGACCAGAACAATAGAAGAATTAGAAAAAATAACAGGAAAAAACAACATTGAAATAGAAGCAATCATTGAAAAATGTAATGCTATTTTAGTTATTGAACGCAATAAAAAAACCAAACCCGGATTAGATGATAAAGTAATTACCAGTTGGAACTCCTTAATGATTTCAGGTTATTGCGAAGCATACAAAGCAATGAATGATAAAACATTTTTCTATGCTGCGCAAAAAGCATTGGATAGTATTTTAGAAAATTTATGGGTGAATAACCAATTGTTTAGAATCTACAAAAATGGTAAAATTAGCATTCATGGATTCGCGGAAGATTATGCTTGCTTAACCAAGGCATTGATTGATTTTTACCAAATTAGTTTTGATGAAAAATACTTGCAAAAAGCCAATGAATTAATGGAATTAAGCATTAATTATTTTTACAGTTCTGATAAAAAATTATTTTATTTTAAATCAAATACCGACACCGCTTTAATAGCCCGAAAATTAGATTTAACCGATGATGTAATTCCAAGTGCGAATAGTATTTTTGGCCATTGTTTGCAAGCGTTAAGCTATTATTTTAGCAATGATAACTATGAAAATATGGTGAATGAAATGTTGAATTTAGTACAACAAAAATTTGCCAAAAACACCAGTAGTTATACTAATTGGATGCAGTTAAGTTTAAATAAAATACAAGGAGTAAAACAAATTGTTATGATTGGAAATGATGCTGAAAATTACATGCAACAATTGCAACAGCAATATTTACCCAATACACTTTTTGCCATTGCAAAGCAACATACAAAAATCCCATTATTGAAAGATAAAATGCCTACTGAAGGCAAAACTGCTATTTATATTTGTAATGATAAAACCTGCGGATTACCGGTTTATAGTTTGGAAGACTTATAGATTTAAAGGTTTTTTAGAAGCAATCATTTTTGATTTACACAAAAATGATTGCTTCTAAAGCCTCAATTATTTAACTTTTACAAATTTATTATTGTAAATAACTGTTCCATTTGAAACAATATTTACCATATAAATTCCATTGGTTAATTCATTTAAATTTTCAACGGCAAACTTATTGTAACCAGCATTTAAATGAATAGTAATTTCCTTAATTATTTTGCCAGTTATATCGCTAATATTAAGTTGAGTGTTTGCGTTTTCAAACGATTCAATTGCAACATATAAATGATCGGTAATTGGGTTTGGATATACAATTACTTGAGGTAAAATATCTTTACCATTTACAATTGAAATAGTTTTTGAATATTCAAATTCACCATTCAAATCAACTTGTTTTAGTCTGTAAAAAACTGCTTTATTTACTAAAAACACATTGCCATCTACAAAATTATAGTTTGTTAATTGATTGCTGTTTACAGCGCCATTCACAAAACCAATTTCAGTAAAATTTCTACCATCAAAACTACGTTCTATTGCAAATCCATTGTTATTAATTTCACTGGCAGTTGACCAATATAAATTGGCATTTTCATTTTTAGCATTTCCAGTAAATGAAATTAACTGAACAGGCAAAGGATTGTTATTAGCACCAATCATAAATTGATTGTTAAATAGGGTTGAATCTACGCCCATAGTTACCGTTTGACCTAATAAACTAAATGCATTTGCGTTATTTTTTGCTAAGGTCCAGGTTGCACTGCTTCCGTTTGCTCGGGTAAATAATTTAAAATCATTTGCATTTGCACCAGTAACTATTCCTACAACATTAAAAGTAACGTTAGCACTATCCATAGTTCCCGCACCATAACGGTACATTAACCAATAATTTTGAAAAACAGCTGTTACTCCACCAGGCGCAGTAATTGGTGAAACCACCAAAGCAGAGTCAACAAAACGATGAACATAAATATCGTTGGAAGCACTTTGATTATAAATATTCATATTGATACCTGTTCCTGCAAATGCTTGCGTACCACTTGAACTTATGGTTTGATTATTTACATTTGGTGTTCCTAATGGAAAATTGGTAGCTAAAAAAGTGGGCGTATTATTAATTATACCAGCATTACAGTTTCCAGATGCATCTACTACGTAACTTCCACTTATTTCATCTAAGCGGTAATATGCTTTTAAATTTACATGCGATGCATTTGCTAAACGAGTGTGCATATTTCTTCTAATTTGAAGTGCTGTTCTACAAGTGTCCCAAATTCTTACTTCATCAATAGAACCCACTAAAAATCCAGTGCTTGTTCTTAACGATCTTCCTATAAATACAGGCTGTTTATTACCTACAATAGTACCAAACATAGCTTTTGAACCCACCAAATTTCCATTTTGATAAATGTTCATATTAACACCATCGTAAGTTGCCGCAGCATGAGTAAAAACGCCTGTTGGGAAAATAATATTTGCAATAACTGAATCAACAGCAATAGAAGAATTTAATTTAAATACTAAATATCCTGCTGCCGAAATGTAAAAGGAGTATTGTGAAATGCTAGTAGTTGAATCTTTACTAACAATATAGTTATCGTTAGAGTTTGATGTTTTATTAACCCAAGCCTCTAAAGTTAATTTTTCAGTTGTAATATTTAAAGTTTTGGCACCATTAGTTTGCACATATTGAGTTCCACTAAACTCCAAACCGTTGTTTGAAGTGTTTATAATAGATGGAGTAACTACAGAAAATGAATAAGTAATGGTATCATTGTTTCTTTCCAAATCGCCTGTTAATTGTGTCCAAGCTTTTATAGTATAAGTTCCTGGAGTGGAAGGAGTGAATAAAGTTGCAGCATTAATAGTTGCAGTTTCGCCACTCGCTAAAAACAACGATAAAGTATCGGCTGTAGTTGAATTAACAGGTCCAGTAATTTGTGAACGAACAATATAACTTGACTGACTATTTAAACCATAATTAGTAATTTTAAATTGCGGAGCAATGG
>JBIILW010000173.1:0-4870 GCA_044338265.1 Bacteroidia bacterium
AGAATCAATTTTCTTTTTTTCTTCTTTTACTTTTTCTATCCATTTGGCTTTAAAACTTGCAAAACTTCCATCTAATAATTGCGCTTGTCCAACTAAGTCTTTCACTTGGTTGGTGTCATTTATATTTTCTGTTTTATCAATCCAACAATTAACTCTAATGTTTTCCGTTGATTTTTTGGAAGCTTTAAAAAACATGTTGATCATGTTATTTCCGAAATCCATATTGGCTTTCAAGGTATCAGTTCCAAACAAGGTAATAGTTGGTTTTGCAACATCGCCATCAATTTTCATGACATAGTTTTCAAAGCCTTTTAAATTGATTGAATATTTTCCTCTTAAATCTGCTGTTGGCAATGTATTCACTTCAGTTTTTTTACCACTAATCCAATGTTCAGTAATAACAGCTTCTTTGTCGAAAATAGGTTTGTTACTGATAAAAAAATTAGCCAACATATTTTTTTGTAAACTACCAATTTGTTTGTCGGCTTTAATCATTTGCGCAGGAATTTTTGTCAATGCATTCAAAGCAACTGTTTCGTTTAAGCCAAATAAAACAGCCTTGCGCAAGTTTTTCAAAAACTCGTTTGCGTCATTGCAACCATTACTAGTAATGGCAAAATTGATATTTGCTTCGCTCAATAATTTGGCATTGGCAGGTGCCATTTCCCAATGTTTCATATCGGCAGTGCTTACATAATTTGCTTCAAAAACATCTTCTACTTCATAGGGTTTTGGAAAATTGATTGGAATAATTAATGATACATTTGATTCCTTTATTTCATTCAATCTTTGGTATTCATCACCATCGCCTTTAATGATATAATTGGTTTTAAATTCTTTGGCAATTTTATCGGCACGCAATACTGAAAGCTTATCATCAACTTCAAAAATGTTTGGTAAATTTTGCAATTGGTTAAACGCATCTAGCGTTAAATTCTTTTCTTTGGTTTGCGTTTTATACCAATTTGCATCGTAATAAGTTTGCCTAAGCAAAGCAATACTTCCCATAAAGGAATTAGGATAATCCTGAATAGAACTTCCTTTATTAAAACTAAAACCGGCTGCGGCTTTTGGTGTAATTACCAATTCATTTTCATTGTTGTAATTGGTTAAAACCAAGGTAGAAGTACCTCTGCAAATTCCATCATGTACTCCTGAAAGCACCGCACCAAAACCACTTTCAACTAATTGTTTCGATTTTTTTTCATCATAACTAAAATAATCAACTGCATTTAATTCTGCTCGTATGGCATCGTTCCATGCATAAGCACCTTTTTTATTGGAAGCATATTGTTTGCCGTTATTTAGATTATTATTTTTCCAATTAACGCCATAATTTGAATACAAATCAATGAACGAGGGATAAATGAATTTTCCTTTTAAATCAATCACTTTAGCATCTTTTGGAATGGCAATTCCAACGCCTACATTTTCTATTTTACCCGCTTTAATTACCAATGTGGCATTGCTTAATTGATTACTTGCATCTACAAAAATTGTAGCATTGGTAAACGCAAAATAACTGGACTTAATGTGATGCGGACCATTAACCGGATTGGCTTCTTGAGCTGCTAAGTTAATTGGTAATAAGCAATTGGCAAAAAGTAATAAAAAGGTAGAATAAAATATTTTTTTCATGAAAATTCTGTTGAAATAAAAGAGCAATATATGAAAATTGGTGAAACAACTAAAATTAGGCTTTAAAATGAAAAAACAATTCTAGTTTTTCAAACAAAGTTGTATACTAAATTTTCTATTTATTCGAAATTCGTTTAGTAAGATAGTAACATTAAATGTGTCAAGCTAAGGAAAACTCCGAAGGAGTTTAATATGAATAGCCCCGAATGGAATTCGGGGTTAAAGTATAGAAAAACACAACGAAAATCCCGAAATATTTGCGCAGTGCACTTCGCAAATATTTCGGGATTTTCGTATAATTAGGTTGTGTTCATTTTTTTAACGGGTTAAAACCCGTTGTTACAAAATGTTTCGTTCCTCTGGAACTCAATTTTTCCATGTGTTTACAAGAAAAAATCATAAATTAAATTGTCGCACATGCGATTGCTTTTGGGCCAACTCAACGACCTCGAACTTTGAGCTTATTGAAATGTTTTTTCAGGAGTAAACAATGTTGGTTTTTAACAATAATCTATTTAATTTGAATGCATGAAACATGCAAAAATAATTTTCGGTTTTTTATGTTGCCTTTTGGCAATAAATAGCCATGCGCAAGACGATATCTTATTGCTGGATAGCAATACTTTTAAATTAGGTGAAGGTGTGGTTTTAAACAAAGTTTCTTTCCGAGGTTTGTGCGTTGTAAACGACCAAATTATTTGGGCTAGCGGTAGCCGAGGAACGGTTGCAAAAAGCACAGATGGTGGAAAAACATTTCATTTTCAGCAGATAAAAAATTATCCAAAAAGTGATTTCAGAGACATAGAAGCTTTTGATGAAAAAACAGCTGTGATGCTCAGTAGTGGAACTCCAGCTTATATTTTAAAAACCATAGATGGTGGTGAAACGTGGAAGGAAGTTTATCGGAATTTGGATACTGCATATTTTTTAGATGGCATGGATTTTTGGAACAATCAAAAAGGCATGATAGTTGGCGACCCGATAAACGGGAAGTTTTTATTGCTTCAAACTCATAATGGTGGCGAAAGTTGGAATTTAATTGACGAAAAATATTTACCAAAAGCCGAAAAAGGAGAAGCTGTTTTTGCCGCCAGTGGAACCAGCATTAAATGTTGGGGAAACAATGAATTTGGATTTGTAAGTGGTGGAATGCAATCAAGTTTTTACAAATTTAAATCGCCAAATTCCTATGCTAAAAAAATAAATTTAACCATTCAACAAGGTGCCAATGGCAAAGGAGCTTTTTCGTTAGTAAAAAGTAATAAAACATTTATTGCCGTTGGTGGTGATTATATGAAGGATTCTGTTCGTTATAAAAACTATGATGAAATTGGGGTAAATTTATATTACGAAGACATGGGCTCCACTCCTTTTGGTTACCGTTCTTGCATTGAAAAATTGAATGGAAATATCTTCATTGCTTGCGGTAGTAATGGTGTAGATGTATTTAATTATAAAACCAAAATTTGGAAAAATTTGAGCCTTCAAAACTTCAATGTGGTAAAAAAAGCAAAAGTTGGAACAGCTGTTTTTATTGCCGGAAATAAAGGAAAGATTGGTAGAGTGGCTGGTGGCTTCTAGCAGCTGGCTGCTGGCAAGAGAAAAAAGTAATTATTGAATGATATATTTTGTTTTATTCAGGCTACCAAAACTTTCAAACAATTTTAATTCAATTCCTTTTTTCAAATCTCGGCTTGCTGTTGCACTAGACAAATCTTTAAACGTATTCATATAATCTTTTCTGGTAAATTCCTTTTTCCCTAAATTGATGAAATAAGCTAATCGATCAATATCTTTCAGAACTCTGTTGTTATAATTGAGTAAACTAGCTAACGACTGATTAATTACATTAAGCATGTATGCTATAAAATGGGTTGATTTGCCTGATTTATCACTTAACGACAAAGCATTATAATACTCATTTTGAGTTTTACTGATGAGCGTTTCAAATGGTAGAAATTCAAAAACAGGATATTCAGACATTAAAATTAACGTTTGCCAAAGTCTTCCCATTCTTCCGTTTCCATCTAAAAAAGGATGAATAAATTCCATTTCATAATGAAACACACAACTTTTTATTAAAGTTAATTCCTCCTCATCTTTCAAATATTCAAACAAATTTTTCATTAAAAAAGTAACATTCTTATGCGGTGGAGCTACATGCTCTACTTTGTTTCCTTTAACAATTCCAACACTTTGATTTCTGTATTTTCCAGCGCTTTCAATCAATCCTTTCATCAATTCTGAATGGGCTTTTAAAAAACTTTTGTCGGAATTGAATTGATACGATTCTATATTGTCGTATAATTTTATAGCATTTAAAACTTCAAGAATATCTTTTTGTGGACCAACTACTTTTTTGTTTTCTATTAAAGCAGTAATTTGTTCTTCAGTTAAAGTATTTCCTTCTATTTGTAAGGAAGAATGAATGGTTTTGATTCTATTCTGTTTCCTTAACTGAGGTGATTGTTTGTTCAAATAATTTGCATTTACCTCCCCTAATTTTACAGAAATAGCAGTTATTAGTTTTAATATTTTAGGTGTAATTTCGTAAGGCGGCTTCATGATAGTATCATTTGATAGTATCAAAGGTACATGTTTTTTAAAAATACCCAAATGCTTTTATGGTTAATATATTTATTGTTTAGCCAAAAAAACGGAAAAGTGTCTGCTCGCTTCTAGCAAATGAAACTTTCCCGGGTGCTGATTTTGTTGGTTAATTGCTTAAGCTAAGATTACTAATTTATCTAATAAAATATTATAATTCCAATTGTAACAATTGCAAATTACAAGTGTTAAAGTTGCCTTATTTTCTTTTCCAATTAACGTTTCTCTTATCTGTATATTTAATAATTCCCTTTTGAATTTCAAAAGTGAAGTTATTAATTCCTTTTTCTACATCTATTTCCGGATACGTTGCTTTACTTCTATCAAAAAAGTAAGTAGATTTATCAAGTTGTTTGATATTGTTAATTTCTTTCCCATTAAAAATTATTCCAATAAATGTAAATTCTTTTGCAGTAAAATCACTTGAAGATGAATTTGAAATATTTATTAAATCATGATCAAACAATACACTATCATCACTCATTTTCGCAAATTGATGATAGCTGCCTTTGGTAAATTCATAAGCCACAGATAAAGTTATTCTATCATAAAATCCTTGTTCTATGTCCCTAACTGAGTAATTTGTGGTGTCTATTTTATGGAAAATAATTGTATCCATTTCCCC
>JBIILW010000067.1:0-8012 GCA_044338265.1 Bacteroidia bacterium
ATTTATTAATATCATTTTAGTTTTAAAATTAACTAATTTCTTTACTTCATTCCAATCAATTTTAAATTCCGGTAACTTTAACTCTACATGAATTGCACGACCACCATTTAATTCAATGGCTGGCACGTAACTATCATAACAAGGTTCAATAACTATTACTTCGTCACCTTCTCTAATGATAGCGCTCATAATTGCATATATTCCGTGTGTAGCACCAGGAACAATTGTTATTTCAGCATTTGCATCGTATTGAGCTGAATATAAATCATAAGTTTTTTGAGCTATTTTTTCGCGCAGACTTAATAAACCTGGCATTGGTGCATATTGATTCATACCCAATTTCATGTATTTATTTACCAATTCTATTAATTTTGGCGATACATCAAAGTCAGGAAAACCTTGCGCTAAATTAATTGCATTGTGTTCGTTAGCTAATGCTGTCATTACCGCAAATATGCTTGTATTGGCTTTTGGTAATTTTGATTTGATGGAACCGTTAAATTGCATCCTGCAATATGCTATTATTACCCTAACATCTCCAAACCTTTCAAAACATTGTGAATAAAATGTTTTTTGTTTGGGAAATTATATTGTGCAAATAAATTTACGTTATTTTTCAACCACTTTAAATAATTAGCTTTTATTATAATAGTAATCACAAGTTTTCCAAAACCGATTTTTATTTTTAAATTATTAAATGCAACTAAATCTATACACTTTAATCATTCTAAATTTAGCTAATACCTTTTTTAAACCAAACAATCATTTATTTTTGGCAAAATTTTTTTTTAATAAACAATGAGATATAAAATAATTTATAAACTTGTAATATCAGTAATTTGTTTTCTTTTTTTTACTAAAATAGGTTTTAGTCAATTGCTGAAGCAACCAGCATCTAAAGGTTTTATGCCCGTTGTGTTAATTGAAAATTTTAGCTCTGAAGGTTGTAGCAGCTGTCCTGATGCTGATAAATTTTTAGGCGAATTAATTCATGTGGCTGATAGTGCAGAACAACCCGTTTATGTGATTGATTTTCATGTGGATGTTTGGAACAGAAGCGGTTGGGTAGACAAATACAGTGACACCTTAAACACCATTAGGCAAATTAATTATATTGGAAAAATGAAAGATATTCCAATGTATACTCCTCAAAGTTTTTTAAATGGAATTTTATCTGTTCCTGGTTCTGATAAAAAAAGTATTGCCAGTTTTATTAAACAAACATTAGCTAGGCCAAGTAACAATTTTTTAAAAATAAATGCATATCAAACCAATAAAGATACAGTAATTATTGAATATGAAATTTTTGGAAAAACCGACAGCTTACTAATCAATTTTGCATTAGTTGAAAACGATATTTATACCAAAGTTAATGCTGGCGAAAATAAAGGCAAATTGCTTCATCATCATAATGTAGTTAGGGCATTTAAATCAGAAAAAGTGATGATTAATAAAGGAATTGCTTATGTATTAGTGCCAAAAGGCTTTAGCTTAAAACAATCGAGAGTAACTAGTTATATTCAGCATGAAAGAACCTGGTTTGTTACTGGTGCCGATCAATTGGTTAATTAATATTTTAGAAAATTAAATATTACAACTACATTTGTAAACGTAATATCAAGAAATTTAAATTTAAATACAATGACTCAAACTAAAAAAAATGTAATGCTTGTTCCCGTTGATTTTAGCGAAATTAGCTTAAATGCATTAGATCACGCAGCCCAAGCAGCTAAACATTTTGACAACGATTTAGTGCTTTTAAATATAGTTGAAGAATACCTTTTAACTTCGTTATTTAACTTTGGAAACAATGAAGAAAAAGAAACATTGGCTCGTGAAAAAACAATGCCTGAATTAGAAAAATTAGCTAATCAAATATTTGATAAATACGGCATTCATTGTAAAACGGAAGTTAGAGTAGGTAGAATTTATAAAACAATCACTGAAACTGCAGAAGAATTTCATTGCGATTGCATCATAATGGGAACTCATGGTGCCAGTGGCTTTACACGTATTTTGGGAACAAATTCAAGTAAAGTAATTAATTACAGTAATGTGCCAGTAATTGTTGTTAAAAGTGCAAGAGCAAACAATGCTTATAAAAACATCGTTTTCCCCTTAGACTTAAGTGTTGAATCAAAACAAAAAGTTAAAATGGCTATTCATTTAGCACATTCTTATCATTCTACAATTAACATAATTTACAATAAAGTAAGTGACGAGTTTTTGAATAATAAAATGATTGCTAATCTTCGTCAAGTAGAAAATATTTTTATTGAAAACGGAATTGAATTTACAGTTAAAGAAGTTGACGAATCAAGTAGTGATTTTGCTGAAGAAACTTTAAAATATGCTGAATATAGTCAAGCTGATTTAATTATGATAATGACTCAATCAGAAGACAAAGGTCTTTCAGAATATATAATTGACACTTATGCTCAACGTATAGTAAATGCTGAAGGAACTGTTCCTGTTATGTGTGTAAATCCAAATAGAGATTTATTTAAAGCAGAATTTGTAATTTAATAATTACAAAGTTGTAAAAATTGAAAGATTACAAAGTTGTTATTAATCGATAGTAATTTTCCAACTTTCCAATCTTTCTCCCGATGAATCGGGATTGAAATTTTTTAATAAAATATAACGTCAATCAACAGGGCTATTTACCCTGAAATGTTTTGAAAAATGAGTAAAAAAGGAAAAATTTTAGTTGCCATGAGTGGCGGCTTAGACAGTACCGTGGCAGCAGTGATGCTCCGCGAAGAAGGTTACGAGGTAATTGGTGTAACCATGAAAACTTGGGACTATCAAAACAGTGGAGGTTCTAAAAAAGAAACTGGATGCTGCAGCCTCGATAGTATTAACGATGCAAGAACTATTGCCGTAAAACATGGTATTCATCACATGATTTTAGATATTCGTGACGAGTTTGGAGATTTTGTAATCGATAATTTTGTTGAAGAATATTTAGCTGGAAGAACCCCAAATCCTTGCGTGCTTTGCAATACACATATAAAGTGGGAAGCACTTTTAAAACGTGCAAATATGCTAGATTGTGAGTTTATAGCAACTGGTCATTATGCGCAAGTACGCAATGAAAATAACAGATTTGTTATAAGCAAAGGTTTGGACGTTAACAAAGATCAATCTTATGTTTTATGGGGGTTAACTCAACAAAGTTTAGCCAAAACACAATTTCCGTTAGGAGGATTTAAAAAAACAGATATCAGGCAAATGGCTATTGATATGGGTTATGAAGAATTAGCCAATAAAAGTGAAAGTTATGAAATTTGTTTTGTGCCTGATAATGATTACCGTGGTTTTTTAAAACGTAAAGTTGATGGATTAGAAGCAAAAGTGGAAGGGGGAAACTTTACAAATTCAGAAGGTAAAATAATTGGTAAACACCGAGGATATCCTTTTTACACCATTGGCCAAAGAAAAGGTTTAGAAATTGCTTTTGGAGAACCTATGTTTGTTATAGCTATTTACCCAGAAACAAATACAGTAGTTCTAGGACGTGAAGTAGAATTACAACAAAAAGGAATGTGGGTTAGAAATATAAATATGGGTAAATTTGAATCGGTACTAGATCCCATTGAATCCTTAACCAAAATTAGGTATAAAGATGCTGGGAGTATGGCCAATATTCAACAAGAAGGCGATAAAATGAAGGTAATTTTTAATAACCACGTGAAAGCCATTGCTCCTGGACAAAGTGCCGTTTTTTACGATGGTAATGATGTAATTGGTGGTGGTTGGATTCAAGGAAGTTTTGATGTATAATTATACATTCAAAAAGTGATCACAAATTATTGCGGTAGCAATAGCAGCATTTAAACTTTCTGCTTCTCCAAATCGTTTGATACTTATTTTTTTTGTTATATATGGATGTAAATTTTCGTTTATTCCTTTTCCCTCGTTTCCAATTATTAATATAGATGGCGTTTTTAAGGATGCATTTTTTAATTCAATTCCATCCATAAAAGCACCATAAACAGGTAATTGATTTGCCTCAAAAAAATCAATTAATTCTTCATAAAAAATATTTACCCTGGCTATGCTTCCCATGGTTGCTTGAATACATTTGTTATTATAACAATCTGCTGTGTTTTCTGAACAAACTATATTTTTTATTCCATACCAATCTGCTATTCTAATGATAGTTCCAAGGTTACCTGGATCTTGAATTTCATCTAAAACAATGGTAAATTCACTCTTTAAGTGATTGTATTTAAAGAACTTGTCTTTCATTGCAACTTGTACTACAATGTCTCTTGTACTTTTTAAGGAACTGATTTGTTCAATTTCATTTTGAGTACATAAAAAAAGTTTTGCATTATTTTTATATTTTGGAAATATATTGCACCATTCATTGGTAGCGTAAATTGCTTCTATGTATAAATTTGAATTTAGAATTTCTATAGCAGTTTTACTACCTTCGACCAAAAAAAAACCTTCGGAATATCGACTGGCTTTGTCTTTTAAACTTTTTAAAAATTGAATATTACGTTTGCTTAGCATAAATAAAAATATAATTCCTTTACTAATTCTAGCTTTGGCTAGCTTGTTTAGCGCTTGCAATATAAGTAGATTTCATAAACGAGAAGGTCCAAAATTAGTTAAAAATAAAATTGAAATTTTCGAAAAAAGCAAAAGTAGATTTTATGAATCTGATTTAGAAAGTCAAACAAAACAAAAACCAGGCGTAAAATTTTTAGGATTAGTAAGGCTAAATGTGTTTTTTTATAGAATTGGTGATGCCTCAAAAAGTGATTCTAAAATAAAACGTTTTTTTAGAGACGACATGGGCCGAGTTCCTGTTATTATTGATTCTACCATGATAAATGTGAGTGTAAGGGCAATGAAAAATTACCTAAAATCTCAAGGTTATTATTATTCTGAAATTAATTATACTGTAACCGATACCAAACTTTTAAAGGAAAGAAAAATAGTTACTTATTTTATAAAATTAAATACCCAATATAAATATGGAAAACTTCATATAAATTGTCCAGACAAAAAAATTTATGACATTGTAAACGCCTCACTCGATGAAAGCTTTATAAAATTGGGCCATTCCTTTAAAAGAGAAGATTTATTGAATGAACAAAACAGAATATTGAATTTATTAAGGAACAATGGATTTTATACTTTTTCTAAAGAATTTATTGATTTTAAAACAGATACAAATTATTCAAATGCTTATATTGCTATAGAAATCAATATCAAAAATCAAGAAGATTTAAAGCCTTTCAAAATTTATTATATTAGAAATATTACTTTAGAAGTAGAACCAAGTATTAAACCTTTAAATATTAACCATGATACAATATTTACAAAAGGATTTAAATATTTAGAAAACGGCAGTAAAATTCATCCTAATATTTTGGCAAAAATGAATTTTTTAACAAGCGGAGATTTATTTCAACAAAATAATTTGATTAAAACTTATGGCAGGTTAAACGATTTACAGCTTTTTAAATTAATCACAATCACGCCAACTATTATTGAAAACGATAGTCAAAATTTCATTGATTTTTATGTAAGTTTAAAACAACAAAAAAAGTATGATGTATCAATAGAACCTCAAGCAATTACTAGTGATCAAGCTAATTTAATTAATGTAAATTCTTATAGAAATTATGGTTTAGCTGCAGTACTTCAGTTAACTGATAGAAATATTTTTCATAATGGGGAAATTCTTCAATTGCGTTTTCGCTCAAGTTTTGAGGCCCAAAGCGGAGATAGTATTCCTGTTATTCCTTTTTTTAATAGCAGCGAACAATCTTTTTCGGCAAGTGTAACCATTCCTCAATTATTGTTTTTTAATAAAATTGATAGAAGTATAAACAATGCAAATACCAAAACCATTGTAAATTCATCTATTATTTACGAAAAAAATGTGCAATATGAAAGAAGGGTTTTTACCATTGGTTCTTCCTATCAAATTAATCGTAAGCTCATTAGTTATTATGTAGCATTTCCCGAAATAAGTTTTATTAAAACTAATTTTACAAATTCTACTTTAGAAGCTAAAAGTAAAACCGATATTTTTCTTCAAAATGTATTTGCCAATAATTTAGTTATAAATGATATAAGACTAGGTTTTACTTTTAATAATCAACTTAAAAGTAAAGGAAAAAGTTATATTTTTCTGCGTTGGGATGCATTAGAATTAGCAGGTAATTTAGTTTCAGCAATAAACATTTTATTAGATGCACCAAAAATTACTGATTCCACTAGGAATATTAAAAACCAATATGAATTATTTGGCTTAAATTACTTCCAATATGTTAAAACCTTTGTCGATTTTAGGTATAATCATTGGTTAGATCCAAATAATACAGTTGTTTATCGCATTGCTTTTGGCTACGCTTTACCTTATGGAAATTCACCAAATTATATTCCATTTGAAAAAAGATTTTTTACTGGCGGTGCCAATAGTTTAAGAGCTTTCAGACCAAGGTCAATTGGTCCTGGAGTCTATTACTCTACAAATCAAATTGATAAATCGGGTGACATTAAATTAGAACTAAACATGGAATACCGTTTCAATATTTATAAAAAATTTTTTGAAGGTGCAATTTTTACCGATGTTGGAAATGTTTGGGCAGTAAGACAAGACAATAGGGAAGGGGCTAATTTCAATTTTTCAAATTTTTATAATGAGTTAGCTGTTGGTTCCGGAATTGGAGTTAGACTTAATTTAAGTATTTTTATATTTAGACTAGATGGTGCTTTTCCAATTCACGATCCAGCTAAGCCTTATGGTAGCAGATGGGTAATTAATAATGCCAACGATTATAATTGGTATTGGGACAATAGTATTTTTAACTTTGGAATAGGTTATCCATTTTAGTTTAATTTGAAATATGCTTTTTAACTCTTTACATTTTCTTATTTTTTTTCCAATAGTCACTTTGTTGTACTATTTGTTAAAACATAAATACCGTTGGATATTACTTTTTATTGCCAGCACTTACTTTTATTCGGCATTTTTTTTACCTTATATTTTCATCCTTTATTTCATTATAATCATTGATTATGTATGTGGAATTTTAATAGAAAACAGTAAAAATAAATCAAAATTATTTTGGCTTTTATTTAGCATAATCAGTAATATTGGCTTGCTCTTTTATTTTAAATACTATAATTTCTTTATAGATGTATCGGCAGTTTATTTGCCAAACATCAAACATATAGATATTATACTTCCCATTGGACTTTCATTTCATACTTTTCAGTCGCTAAGCTATACCATAGAAGTATATAAAGGAAAACAAAAAGCCGAAAAACATATTGGATATTTTGCCAATTATGTATTGTTTTTTCCTCAAATGGTGGCTGGGCCAATTGAACGATACGATTCTTTAGGTAAGGAATTACGAAGTAAGCATGTATTTAAATTTAAAAACATGAGTAAAGGACTAAGGTTAATTCTTTATGGCTTGTTTGTAAAAATGTGTATTGCCGATAATTTAGCTCCTTTAGTAAATGAATTTTATAATAACCCAACTCAATATTATTCAAGTTCCGCATGGATAGCATTAGTGGCTTTTTCAATTCAAATTTATGCCGATTTTTATGGATATTCTACCATTGCAGTTGGTGCCGCTCGGTTGATGGGAATAAATTTAATGGATAATTTTAAACAACCATATTTTGCAACTAGTTTTTATCAATTTTGGCAACGTTGGCATATTTCATTAACTACTTGGTTTCGTAATTATGTTTTTTTTCCATTGGGTGGAAGTTATGTAAATGCTTTTCGTTGGATGTTAAATGTTTTATTGGTGTTTTCCTTAAGTGGATTTTGGCATGGCGCCAACTATACTTTTATTATCTGGGGTTTTCTTCATGGTTTGTTTTATTTAATTGAAAAAGGTTTTTCAAATTTAATTCCTGTTACCTTAACTAAAAACAAAATCTTTTTAACTTTTGGAGCCATAACTACTTTTATTTTAGTAACCTTTATTTGGGTGTTTTTTAGAGCCGAAAATATTGAAAAA
>JBIILW010000006.1:0-16606 GCA_044338265.1 Bacteroidia bacterium
AAAATAGTTTCTAAATCATCATCAATATTTAATTTTGAATTGGTAATAAAGAATGGCTTATCATTTATAAAAATTTTATACATTTGTAAATATGAATTTAAGCAATACTGCTGCTGAAAAAATAGCTAATTATCTTTTGCAAATAAATGCAATTAAATTGAAACCCAATGAACCTTTTACTTGGGCAAGTGGTTGGAAAAGTCCAATTTATTGTGACAATCGTATTTCACTTTCACACGTTGAAGTAAGAAATTTTATCAAAATTGAATTGTCAAAATTAGTTCAGGATAATTTTAAAAATATAGATGCAATCATTGGAGTTGCAACAGCTGGTATTGCTCCTGGTGTTTTAGTAGCCGATGCATTAAACTTACCTTTTGGATACGTGCGTTCTGAAGCTAAAAAACATGGAATGGGTAAGCAAATAGAAGGTGATATTATAAAAGGAGCAAATGTAGTTGTGATAGAAGATTTAGTATCTACCGGAAAAAGCAGTTTACAAGCCATTGATTCTTTAAAAGATTTTGGCTGCAATGTTTTAGGATTAGCAAGTATATTTACCTACGCATTTGACGAAGCTCAAAACGCATTTGATAAAATAAATTGCCCATATTTATCATTAAGTAATTATCCAACTTTAATAGACTTAGCAGTAAAAAAAGAATTAGTAAAACCTGAGGAATTAAGTAAATTAAATGAATGGCGTAAAAGTCCTTCAACTTGGATGCAATAAAACATAAAAAATAACGTGAAATTTTCAAAAAATCCTTTAAAAACAAGCTATGCAATTTGGTTTGGTTTATGGACTGTTGTAACATTTACAGTTTTATATCCATTTATTAGATATGCCTTAAGCAATCCTAAACGATATCCTTTAGGTCATAAAATTAGAAGAATATGGGGTAAAGTATTATTAGTTACAGGATTTGTAAAAGTTATTCAAATTATTGAAGAGCCATTTGATACATCAAAACCTTATATTATTTGCCCGAATCATACCTCTCAACTTGATATTGTAACCTTAACTGTAAAATTAAATCAACTAGATTTTAGTTTCATGGCAAAAAAAGAATTGGAAGAAATTCCAGTTTTTGGAATCTGGTTCAGAACAATAGATATAGCGGTTGATAGAAAAAATGCCAGAAAAGCAGCTGAAGCATATAAAAAAGCAACTCGTTTTTTTGAAAGTGGTCGTAGCTTAGTTATATTTCCGGAAGGTACAATTTCAAATCAGGTTCCTAAATTAATAAAATTTAAAGATGGTCCTTTTAGAATGGCCATTGAGAAACAAATAGATCTTTTGCCCGTTACCATTATAGGAAATTGGGATGTATTACCAGATCAAGGAGTTTTTGAGGGAAAGCCAGGAAAAGCATATCAAATTATTCATAAACCAATTTCAACTAAAGGATTAACTTTAGATGATACTGAAATGCTTAAAAATAAAGTGTTTCAAATTATTGAAAACAAACTAAAAGAATACAATCATGGAAATTAATATAGACATTATTAATAAACTTTCGGATTTAGCAAAACTGAATTTTTCAGAAGATGAGAAAGTAAATTTAGAAAAAGACATGAACCAAATTATTTCTTTTTTTGAAAAAATGAATGAGGTAAATACTGATAATATTGAACCATTAATATTTATGACTGATGAAGAAAATATTTTGCGTTCAGATGAAACTAAGAGTGTAATTACGCATCAGGAAGCATTATTAAATGCGCCTGCTAAAGATTCGGACTACTTTAAAGTACCTAAGTTTTTAGAAAAATAATTAATTGAAATTCATTTTCAAATCTGAAACTACAATTATTTCCCATCTATCAAATTAGATAAACAATTACAAGTAAATTAATTTTATTGCAAAAAAATAAAAACTACAAATGGCAAGTTTAGTAATTGATATTAACAAAATTGGTAAAACATATAAAATTGGTGAAGTAGTAGTAAATGCTTTAGAAACGATAGATTTAAAAATAGAAAAAGGAGAATATGTTGCATTAATGGGTCCGTCTGGTTCTGGAAAATCAACATTAATGAATATATTAGGTTGCTTAGATACCCCAAGCAGAGGCAGCTACAAACTAAATGGAATTGACGTGAGTCATATGACAGATAATGAACTAGCTGAAATTAGGAACAAAGAAATTGGTTTTATTTTCCAAACATTTAATTTATTACCTAGAAACAGTTCACTTGAAAATGTAGCATTACCATTAGTATATGCAGGTATAGGAAAAACCGAAAGATTAGAAACAGCAAAAAAAGCGTTAGTAAGCGTTGGACTTGGCGATAGGGTTGAACATAAACCCAATGAATTAAGCGGAGGACAGCGCCAGAGAGTTGCCATTGCAAGAGCCTTGGTTAATAAACCTGCTATTATTTTAGCAGATGAACCAACGGGAAATTTAGATACAAAAACAAGCTATGAAATTATGGATTTACTAGAAGAAATTCATAAAAAAGGGAATACAGTAATTATTGTTACCCACGAAGAAGACATAGCCAAAAGAGCCAAAAGAATAGTTCGATTAAGAGATGGAATAGTTGAAAGTGATACTATAAGTTAAAGTGTACAACTGAAATAAAAGTTGCCTTCAAACTGGTTTTTTAAATCATTAATTTCTTTAAATAACCCAAAAACACTAGAACCACTTCCACTCATACTGGCATATATTGCTCCATTATCATAAAGTTTTTCTTTTAATTTTTTTATTTCAGGATGATTCAAAAAAACTGATTTTTCAAAATCATTTTCAATTAAACTTTTCCAATTCTCAATAGGATTTTTAATTAAATCCTTTAAAGAAGTTTGTAGTTCGCCCCGTTTATTAACATTTGAAAAAGCCTCAGCTGTACTCACATGAATATTAGGATTTATCAACACAAAAAAGTATCCTTTCAACGACAAATCAATTGGTTCAGTAACTTCACCTCTACCTGTTGCAAAACTTGGAGTATTTTCAATAAAGTATGCACAGTCGCTTCCTAAAATTGCTGCGTATTCTTTTAGTTTATGAATTGAAATATTTAATTTAAAATATTCATTTAACATTTTTAAAGCAAATGCTGCATTACTACTTCCACCACCCAAACCCGCACCCATAGGAATATTTTTTAATAAATAAAAGTCAACAGCTTTTAAATTAAAATCTTTTGCTAATAAATGATAAGCTTTTACAATTAAATTTTGATTGCTATCGCCATCAATGGACAATCCGAAAGAATGGAAATTTACTTGATTAATGGCATCATTCTTTCCAGGTATTAGTTCTAAACAATCATTCAACGGAATTGAATAAAATACCGTTTCCAAATTATGAAAACCATCATCACGTTTATTTAAAATATGAAGACCTAAATTTATTTTACAGTTTGAAAAAGCTATCATTTTATTTTAAAATTCTACTATCAATATTCATGTCAACAAAGTTTTCAATTTCAAGTTTAAAAAACTCCTTATGCAACGAATTTATCAATAAATTACATTCCAATGGCATGATTGCAGATGGAACTTTCAATGCTAATGTTTTATTACTTTTCAACCAATTATTTCCAATAACTTTTAAAGAATCGGGACTAGGAACTTGCTGCCAATTGGCTGGTAAATCATTCAAAGTAATTATTTCAATTTTCACCTTGCTATCTAATTTCAAAGTTAACAAACTGGTTTGAATTGTTTTGGTAATACCACTGGCATTGCAAGCAAATTCAAGCATTGCCAAAGATGGACTATAGGACGAATATAACATTGCATTACCAACAGCATTCCATCTTCCTCCATATATTTTAGCACCTTGACCACTTAAGTCACTAATAAATTTCTTTAAACCAAACCTATAAATATGCATTTTTAACAACTAAGAAAAAACGCCATGTTCAATTCTACCCAAAACATCAGAAACCATTTTTACACCAAAACTTGTATCCAATAAATCTAAAGGTTTTTGATTGCCTAGTGCATAATTAGGCGTTTGAAACCATTGTTTAATTGCTTCTTCATCTGAAAATATTTGGTAAGCTTTAGCATAAACATGAGCCATTTCTATGGTTTGTTCTGATGTATAAATATCTAAAGGGGAGGTTTCCTTAATACGCTGAAAATTTCGAGCACTCATATGTAAAAGTTCGCAAATTTTTTCTTGTGTAATTCCAAACTTTGCAGCCATATTCGTAACTGACTGCTTTAACAAACCATTTCTGCTTAGATTCACTAAATCCATTTCATTTTGAAAATGAGAGGATAAATTTAATATAGATAATAGCGGATTTTGAGCTGCATAATAAGATGCAACAGGTTCATCAACAATCATTGGAATTTCAAGATTATTGAATAATTTAACTGTTCGAGTTGATTTATACGTTTTTCCCACCCACAACATTACGACATTTTTTTCGAATAAAAAATTTTTTGTCGTATTATTTCATTTTTTCTCTTTTTTGTAAGAAAGTTAAAATAATTTGATTGAAGTTATCTTGAATGGCTGCATCCACAAAATCAACTTTAAGTTGGGCACATTTAAGTTTTATTTCTTCTTTAAAATTTTCAAACATTTTCTTATAATCATTACTCACTAAGTTGGGAAAAACTTTTAGCTTTTCTCCTGTCTCACTGTCAATAAATAGATAAGGTCGTTTTGAAAAATCAAAATCAATTTCAAATTTTTTATCTTGTACATGAAATAAAACAACTTCATGTTTACAATATTTCAAATGTTGCAATGCTTCAAATAAAGTTTCCATATTTTCAGTACTAAACATATCAGTAAAAATAATAATCATGGAACGTTTTTGAATACTTTCAGCAATTTGATGTAAACCAACTGCCAATTTACTACCAGCATTTACATTTTTTGCGGCATTTAATTTATTCAATTCATTAAAAATCATTTTTACATGAACTGAACTTGATTTTGCGGGTGATTGAAAAACAATTTCATCATTTAAAATACTTAAACCAACAGCATCTCGTTGTTTTTTGAGCATATAAGTAACACATGCAGCTGAGTAAGTGGCAAAATTAATTTTACTCATACCATCCGTTGGAAAATACATAGAAGCTGAATTATCAATGACCATATAGCACCTCAAATTCGTTTCTTCCTCATACCTTTTGGTATATAGTTTTTCCGTTCTACCAAAAAGTTTCCAATCAATATGTTTGATACTTTCACCAGGATTATACTGCCTATGTTCAGCAAATTCAACGCTAAAGCCATGAAATGGACTTTTATGTAGGCCCGTTATAAAACCTTCTACCACTTGTTTGGCAAGCAATTCTAAGTTACCAGTTTCAAGTAAATTATGTTCTGTGATGATATTTTCCAAGGTTTGTAAAAATAAAAAATCCCTTCAAATATTTAAAGGGATTTTCAGAAAAAATTATTGTTAATTTTTATGCCAATTGTGCATCCAATTTGCCAGCCAAAATATGTTTAGGAACTGCACCAACTTGTTTATCTACTAATTTTCCATCTTTAAAAAACAATAATGCAGGAATGCTCATAATACCAAAATCAGTTGCTATTTTAGGGTTGTTATCTACGTTAACTTTACCCACTACAGCTTTTCCATCATATTCATTTGCTAATTCATCAACTATTGGACCCACCATGCGGCAAGGACCACACCACTCCGCCCAAAAATCAACTAAAACTGGAACTTTTGAGTCTAAAACTAATTCTTGAAAATTAGCGTCTGTTATTTCTAATGCCATAATTTATCTATTTATTTTTTTATATTATTTATTGTTACGCAATTTAAAACCCAAATTTAAAAATACAAACAAAATGTCAGTCTTTAATTTTTAGGTTTAGTATTTAAGCATTTATAATTTAATTCAATTTGTAGGTAAGCCCTAAATCATCCAAAATTTGAAGCATTTCATTCGTTAACGAAACTTTATATTTACTAGATCGCATGCTAATAGCCATTTGTTCTTTTCGGTTTGTTACTATAAAATTAAGTGAGGCGGTTCCATCATTTCCTTTTATTTTATCAAAAATTAAACTGATAAATTGATCATCTAATCTTTCTAAATCCACTTCTATGCTTATATTTTTAATATACTTTTCTCTTACATCCGTAAGCATTTCAATAGATGAAATTTTAAATTCAAAATCATCTTCTTTGCCCCATCTGTTGTCAACTCTGCCTTTTATGTATAAATAATATCCAGCTTCTAAATATTTTTTATAATTCAAATAGTTTTCGCCAAATAACGGTATTTCAATAAATCCACTAAAATCCTCAATTATAAAACTACCAAATGGCTTTCCTGCTTTACTCATTCTATGGTTTGCAGAAGCAACCACGCCAGCAACCTTCAATTCAACTCCTTTTAAAGCTTTCAATTCCTTTAGTTCCACCAAAGGATGTGACGATAATTTATCAATTTCTACTTTAAAAGGATCTAAAGGATGGCCTGAAAGATAAATTCCTATTACTTCTTTTTCTTTCTTTAACTGTTCCATTAAACTCCAGGTTTCAGCTACAGGAATTATAGGTTCTGGTAAACTTACAGATACACCACCACCAAATAAACTTTGTTGGTTTGCATTTTCATTTGCTTGCAAAGCATTGCTAAACTTAATGGATTTTTCTATAATACTTGTATCTTCATTTGTTGAAAAATATTGAGCTCGATGTGTTCCTTCAAAACAATCAAAAGCACCACCAAAAACCAAACCTTCTAATGTTTTTTTAGTAACTGATCTTAAGCTTACTCTTTTAGTTAAGTCAAAAATACTTTTGTAGGTACCCTTCTTTTTCCTTTCAGCTATAATTTCCTCAACGGCAGCTTCGCCAACGCCTTTAATGGCAGCTAAACCAAAGCGTAATTCACCTTCTTTATTTACCGAAAACTTCACTTCCGATTTATTTACATCTGGCCCAAAAATATTTAATCCCATTCTTCTACATTCTTCCATAAAAAAAGAAATTTGATCCATATCACCCGATGCATTATCTAATGTGGCAGCCATAAATTCGGCTGGATAATGTGTTTTTAAATATGCAGTATGAAAAGCAACATAGGCATAACAAACAGAATGCGATTTATTAAAAGCATATTGGGCAAATGCTTCCCAATCTTTCCAAATTTTTTCTAATTTATCAGTAGGATGCCCATTAGATGTGGCTCCATCAATAAATTTACTTTTCATTTTATCCAATGTTTTGATGTCCTTTTTTCCCATTGCTTTACGCAATGTATCGGCATCACCTTTGGTAAAATTTCCAATTTTTTGTGACAATAACATTACCTGTTCCTGAAAAACGGTAACACCATAAGTGGGTTCTAAATATTCTTGCATTTCAGGCAAATCATATTCTATTTTTTCATTGCCATGTTTTCTGTTAATATAAGTAGGAATATAAGCAATTGGACCTGGCCTGTATAATGCATTCATAGCCACTAAATCGTTAAAAGTATCAGGTTTTAAATCCTTTAAATGCTTTTGCATTCCAGCACTTTCAAACTGAAAAACTGCATTGGTATCACCTTTTTGAAAAATGGTTTCATACGTTTTTTGATCATCTAAGGGTATATCTTCTAAGTGAATTTCAATATCATGATTTTCCTTTATAAACCTCAAAGTGTTTTTTAAAATTGTTAAGTTTTTTAAGCCCAAAAAATCCATTTTAATGACACCCGCATCCTCTATTACTTTACCTTCAAATTGGGTAACCAATAAATCAGAATCTTTTGCAACAGCAACAGGAATTAAATCTGTTAAATCGCAGGGAGCTATGATCAAACCAGCTGCATGAACTCCAGTTCCTCTTACCGAACCCTCTAATTTTTCTGCTTCTTTTAAAACTTTACTTTGTAAATCATTTCCTTCATAAATTAAACGAAGCTTCTTTACATTTTCAATATCATCTCCCTCTAATCCTTCTTTATCTTTTAAACTTTTTTCTCCATCTAAGGGAGCATGTAGCAACCTTACTAATTTAACACCAGGTTTTGATGGTACTAGTTTTGCTAAAATATTTGCATCCGCTAATGGTAAATCTAATACGCGCGAAACATCTTTAATACTTGACTTAGCAGCCATAGTACCATAAGTGATAATTTGAGCAACTTGATTTCTACCATATTTTTGAATCACATAATCAATTACTTTTTGCCTTCCAACATCGTCAAAATCTGTATCAATATCGGGTAATGATTTCCTATCAGGATTTAAAAATCTTTCAAAAAGCAGTTCATATTTTATTGGGTCAATATTGGTTATTTCAATACAATAAGCCACCACACTTCCAGCTGCCGAACCACGTCCAGGACCTATAAAAACGCCCAAATCTCTGCCCGCTTTTATAAAATCCATTACAATTAAAAAATAGCCAACAAATCCCATTGTTTCAATGGTAAGTAACTCAAAATTAATTCGTTCTTCAATGGCAGGAGTTACTTCAGAATAGCGTCTTCGGGCACCTTCCCAAGTTAAGTGACGTAAGTATTGTGCTTGGGTTTGAAACTCGGTTGGAATTTCAAAATTGGGCAATAAAACTTCTCGTTTTAAATCAAGCGTTTCTATTTTACTTACTATTTCATTGGTGTTATCAATGGCCTGAGGAATATCGCTAAAAAGCATACTCATTTCCTCAGTTGTTTTGAAGTAAAACTGATCATTTGCAAATGCAAATCTTCTACCTTTTACACTTACATCATCGTCAGAAAAATCCTTGTTACTTGGCGTACTTTGTAATGAACCCGTGTTAACACATAATAAAATATCGTGTGCATTGGCATCCTGCTGATCTACATAATGTGAATCGTTTGAAGCAATCACTTTAACATTATATTTTGCCGCAAATTTCATCAAAACTTCGTTCACAATATTTTGTTCTTTGATATCGTGACGTTGCATTTCTACATAGTAATCTTCACCAAAAATATCTAACCACCATTTGAATTCTTTTTCAGCTTCGGCTTCTCCTTTTTTCAGAATAGTTTGTGGAACCATTGCCCCAAGGCAACAGGTAGTAGCAATTAATCCTTTGTGGTGTTTTAAAATTAATTCCTTGTCAATTCTTGGATATTTTCCATACATGCCTTCCATGTATCCAAGTGAACAAATTTTAATTAAATTTTGGTAGCCTTCTGCATTCTTTGCTAATAGTAATTGATGGTAACGTTTATCCTTATCATCTTTGGTAAAAGCACGTTTTGTTCTATCATTTACCACATAAAACTCACAGCCAACTATTGGTTTTACTTTTAAAGAACCATCATCGTTTTTATGTTTATATGCTTCCGCCACAAATTGAAATGCGCCAAACATATTGCCATGATCAGTAATGGCAATAGCAGGCATATTGTCTTTGAGTGCTTTTTGGTATAAATTACCAATTTCTGCCGCTCCATCGAGCAACGAAAATTGAGTGTGAACGTGTAAATGTGAAAACTGCATCTTTTAAAAAATAGTTTGCTAATTTACACTAACATTTATATTGAAAACACATTGTTGAAAAAGAAAATTGAACTGACTGATAACATTGAATGTTAAAAAAAGTTATCAACGAAAGAGAAAATTTTTAATGTTGAATTTTAAATTTTGAATGATATAAAAAATGAAACCAAATCATTAAAGTGTGAAACTGTTTTATATTTTTTAAAAAACACGTAATTTAAAATGTTGCCTGTTTTGTTCCGCTCTAAAAAAAACTAAACCAATAAAAAACAAATCAACGGTTTGATATACATTATTATTTTGTTTTATTTCCTCCCAAGCCTTTGTCATTCCTTGGCTCCAATAAATATCATCAAATATAAAAACGGAATCATTGTGTGCCTTTGGCAATGCTTTGTTAAAGTAATCCATGGTGGCTTCGTAAGTGTGATTTCCATCTACAAAAAACACATCAATGCTTTCATAATTATTTAAAACAACATCTAATTTTTCGTTAAAATTACCCTCAAATGAATTTACATAATTTGACAATGTTAATTCATCAAATTGTTTCAAAGCAACTTTTCTTACATCTTGAATTCCTTCAATGGTAGTAAAATTTGTTTCCTCAAACTGATAATTTTCTTTTATTGCTGAAGCAATATAACTGGCTGTAATACCCAGAGAGGTTCCCAGTTCTATGATATTTTTATATTTATACTTTAAAACAATTTGATGGATAATTTGAGCAATTCTAGCAGGTTTTAAATGCGCTTTTGCTAAGTCTTTTACTACTTTTTTAGTTTCAGTTGACAGTAAATTACTGCCCGCACCCAAATCATAATAGGAAACAATTTCATTGTTTTTTAAAAGACTTGTTCTACAATTTTCTATGGAATTAAATTTAAAAATATTCTTTTGTTTCTTAATAGCTGTTTGGTACAAATCAAACACAAAAGGAGAGTGTAAAACATCAATTAAGGTAGCTGTTAAATAATGTTGTATAAAATTTATAAGGTAGTGAAATTTCAAATGATTGGCTTTTATTCAAATATAAAACTTGCTTTAAAATTGTCTATACTAATTATTTTTAAAAACTATAAACTCAACAAAAAAGCTATGGTATCAACATTATCGGCATAATCCCAAAGTTCGGGTTGTTGGGTTTTTCCAAAAGGAATATTTACTCCCAAATCTATTTTACTTACTACGCACTGAATTTCGTCTTTGCGTTCAATAATCATCGTTTTTACGTCTTCAATATTTTCGTAATATTCGTAAAAAACACTTGCTAATGGCGATGAAAAACTTTTGTCTTCTTTCAAATTAATCAAACCATTTTCTAAAAAATCATCTTGATTTAACAACCAAATAGATTTATGGTACATCAAATTATTGGCATATTTGTGATGGTTTAAATACAAATCGTAATCTTTGGTATTTTCAAAAAACAATGCCATATCAAAACCTTTTGGAAGATACAGTTTACTCACATTGCGGCAGCCCAAGCCAAAATAAGTAAAAATGTCTTTTGCCAACAATTTCATTTCATCATCGGTTTCATTGCCCGTTAAAAAGGCAATGCTGTTTCTGTTTTTACGTAAAATATTTGGAACCTTGCTAAAATAATGTTCAAAATAACGGTTGCTATTGTTACTGCCTGTGGCAATTACTGCATCGTATTTTTCCAACTTTTCATCGTTTAATAAAGTGATGCTATCGGCAAAAGCAGGTTCAATTTGCAGCAATGCGGCCACAATAAATTTAGGCAATATTTTATCATCGCTACTTAATTTAACCAAAGCGTGATGACCAGAAAGTAACACACAAATTAAATCGTGAAGACCAACTAATGGAATATTTCCTGCCATAATAATGGCAACAGTTTTTGAATTTCGAGTTTTTTCAAAATCATATTTTGATGTCCACTCATTTATTTTTTGCTCATTTAAAGCATCGGCCCAAGCTTGTAAAGCCATTCTTTGGCTTTCTTCTGTGAACCATTGATTGTATAAATAGGCCTCAACTATAGCCTTATGTGCATTATTAGCAGCATCTTGTAAAAAATGTCCTAGTTGAATAAAAGCTTGTTTGCGTTGTTGAAAAGTCATGTAATTTAGAACGATTCTATTTTTAGTTTTGAAAGAACAAAACTAATGTTGCAGTGTTTAAATACAATAACAAAAACAAAAAAATAATTTATAACATATTATGGCTATAATAATAACTGACGAATGCATAAACTGTGGTGCATGCGAACCTGAATGTCCTAACAATGCAATCTATGAATCGGGTGCTGAATGGGCTTGGAAAGATGGAAATAATTTAAGCGGAACTATTGATATAGATGGAACATCAACTGAAGCAAGCGCTCGTTTTGAGCCAGTTTCATCGGATGTTTACTATATTGTAACTGGAAAATGTACAGAATGTGTGGGCTTCCATGAAGAGCCACAATGTGCGGCTGTTTGTCCGGTTGATTGCTGCTTACCTGATCCTGAAAACGTAGAAACTAAAGAGCGTTTAACAGAAAAGAAAGACAGAATGCACGCTTAGTTTGCAAATTATAATTAATAAAAAAGCTCATAATTGAAAATTATGGGCTTTTTTTATTTAAAAAAACCAACATATTTTATAAGAAATATAGGAAAAAAATGACTTTTAAGTCAAGATTACTATTATTTTCATTTCATAACTTTGAATAAGTAATTAAAAATAAGTGATGAAAAAAATTGGATTAGTATTATCGGGAGGGGGCGTGCGTGGAATTGCTCATTTAGGAGTAATAAAAGCATTAGAGGAAATTGATATTGAGCCATCAATCATTTCAGGAACAAGCTCAGGAGCAATCATAGCAGCATTTTATTCGGCAGGTTATACTCCTGAAGAAATTATTGAAGTTTTAATAAATAGTAAAATATTTAGTTATGCTAATTTTCGATTTAATAAGTCCGGTTTATTTACCATGCAAGCTTTTGAAAAAGTATTTCTAAAACATTTTAAAGCAAATTTGATTGAAAAATTACCAATTCCAATTTGTATAACAGCAACTGATATTATTAAAGGAAAAACAAAATTTTTTAGTGAGGGTGATTTATCAAAAGCGTTGTTAGCTTCTTCATGTATACCATTATTATTTGAACCCATTAAATGGAATGATACATTATATTTAGATGGAGGCATATTAAATAATTTCCCTGTTGAACCAGTTATTGGAAAATGTGATTTTATTATTGGTGTTCACAGCAATGAAATGGGAATAAAAACCGAAAATATTCATATCAAAGACATGCTTGACAGAAGTTTTCACTTAGCTATGAGCAAAACGGTTTACGACAAAGTTCACCTTTGTGATTTGTTCATTGAACCACCTGAAATGAGTAGATTTGGAATGTTTGAAGTACAAAAAGCTGAAGAGATTTTTCTTTTTGCATACCAATACACCAAAGAATATTTAAACAGTTATGAAGTATTTAAAACCATAGATGAATTTATTTAAATTCAATCAAAACTCTTTTCCCTGAAAATACTTTAATTATACAACTTGAACTAAATCAATATTTCAAGTTACTTGTGTCATGTTAAGCATGCCTGATTCAAATGTTATTTGCTCCTATAAATATTATTGAAAAATAACATTATGGAGTTTAAAACTATCATTGAACCATTTAAAATTAAATCGGTTGAATCAATTAAAATGAGTATTGAAAGCGAACGTGTAGAATTTTTAAAAGCAGCACATTTCAACACTTTTTTATTAAAAAGCGATCAAGTAATCATTGATTTTTTAACTGATAGCGGAACATCAGCCATGAGTAATGAACAATGGGCAGGAATCATGCGTGGTGATGAATCGTATGCTGGCGCAAAAAGTTGGGAACGTTTTTATAATGCTGTTCATGATTTAACAGGTTTTGAATATATTTTACCTACTCACCAAGGTAGGGCCGGTGAAAGAATTTTATACGGACATTTGGGAGGTAAAGGAAAAGTATTTATTAGCAATACTCATTTTGATACCACAAGGGCAAATATAGAATTTGGCGGTGCTACAGCAATCGATGTTCAAATAGAAGAAGCAAAACACCATGATGTTTACCATCCATTTAAAGGAAATTTAGATTGTATAAAATTAGAAAAATTAATCATTGAACATGGTGCTAAAAATATTGGTGCGGTAATTTTAACAGTAACTAATAATAGTGGTGGCGGACAACCAGTGAGCATGCAAAACGCAAAAGATGTTGCTGCTGTTTGCAAAAAACACAATGTACTTTTCATATTAGATTGTTGCAGAATAGCAGAAAATAGCTATTTTATTAAAAACAGAGAAAAAGAATACGAAAACCACACTTATAAGCAAATAGCTCAAGAAATGTTTGCACTTACAGATGGATGTGTGATGAGTGCAAAAAAAGATGCGTTGGTAAACATGGGTGGATTCATTGCTTTAAAAGATGAAAAAATAGCAGAAGCTTGTACCAATTTATTAATTATTACCGAGGGCTTTTCAACTTATGGCGGATTAAGCGGACGAGATATGGAAGCAATTGCAATTGGATTAGTAGAAGTATTTGACAAAGATTATTTGTATTACCGTATAAAAAGCACAGAATACTTAGGCAATAAAATGCGCGAAAAGGGAATTCCTGTTATGTACCCAATTGGCGGACATGCAGTATATATTGATTCAGCTAAAATGTATGAACATATTCCTTTAAACGAATATCCTGGGCAAGCATTGGTTTGTGAATTATACCGAATTGGGGGCATTAGAAGTGTAGAAGTTGGATCGGTTATGTTTGGAAAATACGATGAAAATGGTGAGCTAATTCCAGCAGCTATGGAATTGGTTAGATTAGCTATTCCAAGACGAGTTTATACCCAAAGTCATATTGATTATGTAGTGGAAGTTTTTGATGAATTAATTAAAAATAAAGCCAATGTTAGAGGTTATAAAATTACAAAAGAACCAAAATTGTTGCGCCATTTTACAGCACATTTTGAGCAGCTATAATTCGAATACTTAATTTTGAAATTAATTGAACCGCATAGAAACGTAGAAATAAACGCTATGTTTTCTATGTACCTATGTGGTTTTTAACTTTTATAAGCGAAGCGACTATTAATAAAACTGCTTAATTTTAAGGATTATTTATATAATTTTTTTTCAAATAAAAAGGTTTCAAATTGTAACTTCGTCAAATGGAATTAGACAATTTAATTGAATTCAAATCGCTGCCCGAAATAAAAGAAAAACTGAAAGATTACGGTTTTATAAAAACTTTTGCCGAAAGTGATATTATTTTAAATGAAAATGCATTTATAAAAGCCATTCCAATTGTTACTAGAGGAAATATAAAAGTTATGCGAACGGATGAAGATGGTCGCGAGATTTTATTGTATTACATAAAAGCTGGAGAAAGTTGTATCATGTCGTTTTTAGGTGGAATTCATAACGATACGAGTAAAGTAAAAGCAGTGGCGGAAGAACCTACTGAAATTTTATTTATTCCAATAGATAAAGTAACTTTATTGATAAAAGAATATCCTGAATGGTTAGATTATATTTTTAGGCTATAGCACAAACGCTTTGAAGAGTTATTAGAAGTAGTAAATGCAGTAGCATTTACCAAAATGGATGAGCGATTATTGAACTTCATTAAAAAGAAATGTGAGTTGACAAACGCTCATACTTTATACATTACTCATGAACAATTAGCCAACGAATTAGGCACGGCACGGGTTGTAGTTTCAAGATTACTTAAACAAATGGAAGAAAATAAATTAGTAATTTTGGGTAGAAATAAAATTCACTTAATTGAATAAAATTTCAAATTAAAAAAAAACAAATTTTCTTTAATTTTTAGTATAAAATACGCCTCTTTCATTCAAGTAATTCATGATATAGTTGAAACAGTTTTCGTGTTTGCCAACTAATTCTGGAGGAAATATCCCTTTATTTACAAACAACCCTTCTAAACATAAATTAGCAACGGCAGTAGCAGTATAACCTGTTGTTCTAGCCATAGATGAAGTTTGCGTTTTTGCACAATATTCATCGTATAAATTATAAATTATTTCTACTGCTTCACCATTTTCATTAGAACCTTTCAAAGTAATTCGCATCACGGTAAATTCTTCTTCATTCTCACCTAATTTCCATTCATTGAATAATATTTTGCTGGTAAAATCTAATGGAGAAATCTCCATGCCATCAAACATCATTTTATCATTGCTAAAAAAACCACTTTCTTTTAAAACCCTAATATATTCTACATGTCCGGGATATCTTAAAGTTTTTTCTTTCCTATTAATAATATGTGGCATGGTAAAAATAATAGACCTTAATCCATCAGAATTAAATGATTCAAGCGTTCCTACTTTATCAAAATCTACTAATTCACAATCAGTTAATGGTTCACGAGTGATGATGCTTCCATTTTCTACATAACGTGCAGGACGGGTATATTCTTCAATTACATCAATAGGCGAAAAAGGAGCTTTATAACAAAAAGGCCATTTTTTTATTTTAGGTAATCCACCCACCAAACATTCAAAGTCCGTGAGTTTTAGTTTTTCATTATAATAACCCAAAATTATATTACCCATTCCTGGTGCAACGCCACAATCAACAATGGCAGTTACATTTTGTTGAATGGCTAATTCATTTAAATCAAAAGCATTTTCGGGGAAAAACGAAATGTCTACTACATTTTTTCCTGCTAAAATAATTTGTTTTAAGGTTTCAAAACCTAAAAATCCAGGTACAGCACAAATCACTAAATCATAATTTTGAATCACATTTTTTAATTGTAAATGATTACAAACATCCAATTGTAAAATATGCAATGAATTACATTTTTGTTTTACATGCGCTAACCTTTCTTCATTCAAATCAGTTATTGTAACATCATGTAATTCCGACAAATCGATGGCCATAGCACTACCAACCATTCCGGCACCTAAAACTATTATCTTACTCATTTAATTATTTATTTTATTTAAAAACTACAACTTATTCCTTCACAAATTTTTGAGTAAATTTTTGTTGATTTTCTAATACAATATTTACCATGTACATTCCATTTTGAAGAAATGAAAAATCAAGTTCAACATTAGATGCTGTATTTGTAATTTTTTTATTATAAATTTCTTTACCCATTAAATCAAATATAATTATTTTATCAAATTTAAATTGACTTAC
>JBIILW010000175.1:0-4757 GCA_044338265.1 Bacteroidia bacterium
CCACAGACAGCTTTTTTGATGGTGGTAAATACAATTCAATGGACAATGCCTTGTTTCAAACCGAAAAAATGTTGACCGATGGCGCCACATTTATTGATATTGGTGCGCAAAGTACACGACCAGGTGCTGACATGATTGGAGTAGAAGCAGAACTGAAAGCAGCAATTTTTGCCATTGAAAATATTTTACAAAGATTTCCTGAAGCCATCATTAGCATTGATACTTTCCATTCCAAAGTAGCACACGAAGCCATTACAGCTGGTGCTGCTATCATTAATGATATTTCGGCAGGTGATGACGATGAACAAATGTTCAAAACCGTTATTCAGCATCAAGTACCTTATATCATGATGCATAAAAAAGGGAATAGTAAAACCATGCAACAAAATCCAACTTATAACAATGTTTTGTTGGAGGTGATTGATTATTTTGTTCCAAAAGTTGAATTTTTAAAACAAAATGGCGTAGCCGATATCATCATTGATCCTGGTTTTGGTTTTGGAAAAAACATAGCACATAATTACACTTTGCTGAATAAATTAGATAGATTCAAAATTTTTGAATTGCCTATTTTAGTTGGATTTTCGAGAAAAAAAATGATTCAAAACATCATCAATGAGCCAGCAGAAAATGCCTTAAATGGAACTACTGTAGCCAATACTATTGCGCTAATGAAAGGTGCAAAAATATTGAGAGTTCACGATGTAAAAGAAGCGGTGGAAGCGGTGAAAATATTCGAAATGATGGAAGGATAATTTTGTCCCGATGCATCGGGATTGAATGTTGAATTATAATTTTAAAATGATTTAATATTTCAGCTAAAAACAACATTATTAATTTAAAGAATTTGCTTAATTTATATCTTGAAATGCTTCTTATTATAAGATCTAAATATACAATTCAACTTTTTTCCGTAAACTTGCTCAATAAACAATGGAAATATTAACCTATAAATTTAGTTGGATAAACCTCATTGACATTTTGTTGGTGGTGGCTATTGCCTGGCAATTATTTGTTAGGCTAAAAGGCAGTTTGGCATTTAATATTATGATTGGTTTGCTTACCCTCTATGCTTTTTGGTGGGTGGTAAAATATTTTGAAATGCCTTTATTAGAAACCATTTTAGGTGGTTTTGCTAGGTTTGGTGTGGTAGCAGTTTTAATTGTTTTTCAACAAGAAATTAGGCGGTTTTTGTTAATTATTGGAAGGAATTCTTTTTTAGGCGAAAACAAAAAATGGTGGCATATTTTTCCATGGATGTGGAAATTAGAAGAAAACGATGAACTAGATTTTGAAACCATTGTAGATGCTTGTCAGGTATTAGCCGAAACCAATACGGGTGCTATTATTATTTTTCCAAAAACAAGTGAAATGCGTTTTTTAGCGGCAAGTGGTGAAACCATAGATGCACAAATTACCAAACGATTAATTTTAACCATATTTAATAAAAATAGTCCTTTACACGATGGCGCTATGATTATTGCCAAAGGCAAAATTAAAGCTGCAAACTGTGTATTGCCAGTAAGTGATAATCCTGATATGGTTAATAAATTTGGATTACGTCACTTAGCTGCAATTGGAATTACAGAACAAACAGACGCTATTTGTTTAGTTATTAGCGAAGAAAGTGGCTTAATAAGTTTTGTTAAAGAAGGTAAAATAAAAGAAGCCATTGACCGAGAATTACTCATTGACTTACTTCATAAAGAACTTAAACCGAAGGGTTGATTTATTAATTTGGAGATTTTTTGATTTGGAGATTTATTGATTAAGTTTTTGGTTGGTTAACTTGTCTATTGCCTATTGCTAATTACTAATTGCCAATTAATTTTCCTCTAAAATACTGTCTTTGTTGATTGACTCTAAAAACTCCTCATCTGTTTTGCCTAAGTTTTCAATCGAAAGTTTAGCATCTTCAGTTAAATCGCTATTCGGGTATTTTTGTAAAAACTGATTGTAATAAACGCGTGCTTGTTCAAAGTCGTTTAAATTATTTTCGTAACTGAAAGCTATTGAGAACAAAGCTTGTTCGCAAAATTTAGAATTGGGATAAATTTTAATTAATTTTTCAAAAAAACCAATGCCTTCTTTTGCTTTATTTAAAATACTACTTCTTTGCGCAGCTTTAAATAAAAACTCAGGTGCACGCGCATCGTCAGGATATTTTTCAACGAAGGATGCATAGTTTATATACAAGTCGGAAATTTGTGTAATGCTAAAAGCACTGTCACTGTTTTCTAGTTTTGTTATTTGTTCAATCATTTTTTCCTTTGGCGAATGACAAGCATAAACAATTGAAATGGTACAAATTAATATAAATATTCTTTTCACTTTAATGGATTTTTAGTGCTACAAATAAAATGATGAAACTTTAAACTATTATGTTAATTTTTACACAATTTATATTAGGTTGCGCAATAATTATTACAATAATGATATACAATATTCAGTTGTAATCCATTCAAAAATCAAATCATTTACAAAAAACTTTCATTTAAAGTTTGAAAGCATCGTAATCCGATTATTTTTGCAACACTTTTTTTAAAAACATACATGAGAGTAATACAATTTAGAGAAGCCCTACGCGAAGCCATGAACGAAGAAATGCGTAGAGATAAAGATATTTTTTTAATGGGCGAAGAAGTAGCCGATTACAATGGTGCTTATAAAGTGAGCCAAGGTATGTTAGAAGAATTTGGCGAAAAAAGAATCATTGATACTCCCATAGCTGAACTTGGTTTTGCGGGAATAGCAGTTGGTGCAGCCATGAACGGTTTGCGCCCTATTGTGGAGTTTATGACTTTCAACTTTTCGTTGGTAGCCATTGATCAAGTAATTAATTCAGCTGCTAAAATGTACCAAATGAGTGGTGGACAATTTAATATGCCTATGGTATTTAGAGGACCAACTGCTAGTGCTGGACAATTAGGAGCGCAACACAGTCAAGCTTTTGAAAACTGGTATGCAAACTGCCCAGGTTTAAAAGTGGTGGTTCCTTCAAATCCTTATGATGCCAAAGGTTTACTAAAAACAGCCATTAGAGATAACGATCCTGTTATTTTTATGGAAAGTGAGCAAATGTATGGCGATAAAGGCGAAGTGCCAGAAGAAGAATATTTAATTCCAATAGGAAAAGCTGTTACCAAACGTGAAGGAACTGATGTAACTATCGTTTCGTTTGGTAAAATTATAAAACTAGCATACGTAGCTGCCGAGGAATTAGCTAAAGACGGAATCAGTGTTGAAATTATAGATTTACGCACCGTTCGTCCTATTGATTATGAAGCAATCGTTGAGTCAGTTAAAAAAACAAATAGACTAATTATTTTAGAAGAAGCATGGCCTTTGGCCAATATCAGTACCGAAATTACTTATATGGTTCAAAAGCGTGCATTTGATTATTTGGATGCACCTATTCGCAGAATAAACACAGCAGATGCACCATTGGGCTACGCTCCTACTTTTGTTGAAGCATTTTTACCAAGTGTAAAACAAATTATTGATACGGTAAAAGAGGTTCTTTATAGATAGTTGTTAGTTGATGGTTGTCAGTTGATAGACGAAAGACGATAATCAATTCCATTTGGTCATTGAGTTTTTCGAAATAACAACAATTTTCTTTTCAAATTTCTATATTTAAATTTCGAATTTTAAAAAGCCATTAGTTATTTACTTAACTAATGGCTTTTTTATTTGTTATTTTATTATAAATTCGTTCTATGAAAATCCTTCTTTTTATTAAACTATTTGTGTTTGGTTTTTTGCTTTGCAATGCGCAACAAAAAATCATGTTTCTTGAAAAAGGAAATCAGCAAGAAATTGGAAATAGCATTTATACACTTCCTACAGCTGTAACATGTACTTTCGGTAATAAGGTAAAAAGAGATTTAGTGCTTGAGAAAGTGCAAGGAGATAGCTTTTATTTTGAACAATATTATAACCAAGAGGCCAATTACGACTGTTTAATAAAATCGGTTGGAAAAATAAAGTTCCATAAGAAAAGCGAAAACTTTTTGTATTTTATTGATGGAGCATTTATTGCCTCAGCATCTTTTTTAACTTTTGGTACATTCGTTGGCTTGTTTAATTATCCTCCAATTGCATTTGTTTTTGGTCCAATTGCGGCATTAAATATTGTGATTGTTGTTGCCATAGGCAAAAAACTTCCAAAATCTTATATCATTCAAAACTGGAAACTACATGTTTTATAAATTACTCATTGTATTGCTATTTGCTGTTATTGGCAAAAGTATTTTTGCGCAAGAGGTTGTTTTACAAAAAAATGGTACTACCAAAACATATCAATTTTCTTTGCCTAAAAGAATAACATTTGAATACAAAACTGATAGTGGAATTGTGACCATTAATGCCAAAGCCATTCGTTACGAATTTCCTTATTTAACCATTAAAAAAAAGAAAGATACTACTACGATTGATGTAAGAAATATAACAACACTTTATTACACTTCTCGAATAGCAGGTTTGTATTATATTGGAGGTACTGCCATTGCGCTTTTTTGTATTCCAATAGTTGTAATATCAATGAAGGAAAAAATTTACGAAGCGGCATTTTTCTTTACTTTGCCACTCGCGCTCACCTATATTCAGTATCGGGAGGCAAACAGAACATTTGATACCCAACAAAGATGGCATTTTAAATAAGTATTTTACTTCTTTATTTTTATATATCCATAGACCGCAACGGCAGCCGCTAATAATATAACACCTCCATCTACAGGAAAATATTTTAGTTCATC
>JBIILW010000176.1:0-4756 GCA_044338265.1 Bacteroidia bacterium
AGTCAACAACGTAAAGCAGAAGCTTTAAAACGTTTAAAAGTAATTGAAGGATTCCGTTCTGCTCAAGAAAGTGGTGAAAATCGCCCTGAGTGGATGGTAGTTAAAATATTACCTGTAATTCCACCAGAATTACGTCCTTTAGTTCCGTTAGAAGGTGGACGTTTTGCTACATCTGATTTGAATGATTTATACAGACGTGTTATTATTCGTAACAATCGTTTGAAACGATTAATGGAAATAAAAGCTCCTGAAGTAATTTTACGTAACGAAAAACGTATGTTACAAGAAGCGGTAGATTCATTATTTGATAATACTAGAAGAGTAAGTGCGGTAAAAACTGAAGGTAATCGTCCTTTAAAATCTTTAAGCGATATGCTAAAAGGTAAACAAGGTCGTTTCCGTCAAAATTTATTGGGTAAGCGTGTGGATTATTCTGGTCGTTCTGTAATTGTGGTTGGTCCTCAATTAAAATTACACGAATGCGGTATTCCTAAAAACATGGCTGCTGAATTATTCAAACCATTTGTTATTCGTAAATTACTAGAACGTGGTATAGTAAAAACAGTAAAATCTGCAAAAAAATTAGTTGACAGAAAAGAGCCGGTAATTTGGGATATTTTAGAAAATATTTTAAAGGGACATCCTATTTTACTAAATCGTGCTCCTACTTTACATAGATTAGGTATACAAGCTTTTCAACCAAAATTAATTGAAGGAAAGGCAATCCAATTACATCCATTAGTTTGTACAGGTTTTAATGCAGATTTTGACGGAGATCAAATGGCTGTTCACGTACCATTAGGTAACGCAGCAGTTTTAGAAGCACAATTATTAATGCTTGCTCCTCATAATATTTTAAATCCTGCAAATGGTGCGCCAATTGCCGTTCCTTCTCAGGATATGGTTTTGGGTTTATATTATATTACAAAAGGTAGAAAACATACTCCAGAACATCCTGTAAAAGGTGAAGGTTTAAGTTTTTACTCACCTGATGAAGCTATTATTGCTTACAACGAACGTAAAATTGATTTACATGCATTTGTAAAATGTAAAGTAAACATCATTGAAAATGGTGAATTAGTAAATAAATCAATTGAAACTACTGTAGGTAGAATATTATTTAACCAAGTAGTTCCCGCAGGTTACGGTTATATCAATGAATTATTAACTAAGAAAAATCTTAGAGATATTATTGGTTCTGTGATAGCTGAATGTGGTATGGACAAATGTGCTAAATTCTTAGATGATATCAAAGAAATTGGTTTCCATTTTGCTTTTAAAGGAGGATTATCATTTAACTTAAGTTATGTAATGATTCCTGAGGAAAAAGGAAAATTTGTTAAAGAAGCACAAGCCGAAGTAGCAGAAATTTGGAGCAATTATGAGCAAGGTTTTATTACAAATAATGAGCGTTATAACCAAGTAATTGATATTTGGACGCGTATCAACTCTCGTTTAGCTGACACATTATTAACTCAATTGAAAAACGATAACCAAGGTTTCAACCCTATTTATATGATGTTGGATTCTGGAGCCCGTGGTTCTAAAGAGCAAATTCGTCAGTTAGGTGGTATGAGGGGATTAATGGCCAAACCACAAAAGAATTTAAGTGGAGGAACTGGAGAGATTATTGAAAATCCAATTCTTTCTAACTTTAAAGAAGGTTTATCTGTTATTGAATACTTTATTTCTACTCACGGTGCTCGTAAAGGTTTGGCCGATACAGCTTTAAAAACTGCAGATGCGGGTTATTTAACTCGTAGGTTACATGATGTTGCACAAGATATTGTTATCAATGAAGAAGATTGCGGAACATTACGTGGTATTCCAATAAGTGCTTTAAAAGATAATGAAGAAGTAGTTGAAAGTTTATATGAACGTGTATTAGGTAGAACTAGCTTACATGACGTATATGACCCAATTTCTGGTGAATTATTTGTTTCTGCAGGTGAACAAATTATTGAGAAAATTGCAGTTAAAATTGAAGCAAGTTCTATTGAAATAGTTGAAATTCGTTCTGCGTTAACATGTGAAACTCAATTGGGAATTTGTGCTAAATGTTATGGCAGAAATCTTTCTACTGGTAGAATGGCTCAACGTGGAGATTCTGCAGGTGTAATAGCTGCGCAATCAATTGGTGAACCAGGAACACAGTTAACTTTACGTACTTTCCACGTGGGTGGTACTGCATCAAATATTGCAAATGAAAGCCAAATGAATGCAAAATTTGCTGGTATTTTAGAGTTTGAAGAAATTAGAACTGTAGAAATGAAAACTGATGATGGTATTTTTGATACAGTCATTGGTCGTCAGGGAGAAATAAGAATATTAGACGAGGTAACTCGTAATCCAATTATTACTGTAAACATTCCTTACGGAGCTCATTTACAAGTTAAAAATGGTGTAAAAATAGCTAAAGGCGATGTGATTTGTTCTTGGGATCCATACAATGCTGTAATCTTATCAGAATTTCCAGGAAAATTACATTTTGAGGGAATCATTGAAAATATTACTTTTAAGGAAGAAAGTGATGAACAAACAGGCCACAAAGAGAAAGTTATTATTGAATCGAAAGATAAAAATAAAACACCTTCAATTATTGTAAACGATAAAAAAGGTAATCCTTTAAAAGAATACAATATTCCTGTTGGAGCTCATATTGTGGTAGAAGATGGAAAATCAATTGGACCTGGTGAAATTTTAGTAAAAATACCTCGTGTTGCAAGTAAAACACGTGATATTACAGGAGGTTTACCTCGTGTAACTGAATTATTTGAAGCTCGTAACCCAAGTAATCCAGCTGTAGTTACTGAAATAGATGGTGTAGTAAGTTTTGGTGGTATTAAACGTGGTAACAGAGAAATTATGGTTACAACACGTGACGGTGAAAGCCGTAAATACATGGTGCCATTATCGAAACACATTTTAGTTCAAGAAAACGATTTCGTAAAAGCTGGTTCTCAATTATCTGATGGTTCAATAAGTCCTCAAGATATTTTAAGAATTGAAGGACCTTTATCAGTTCAGCGTTATATTGTAAATGGAATTCAAGAAGTTTACCGTTTACAAGGTGTAAAAATTTCAGATAAACATATTGAAATTATTGTACGTCAAATGATGCAAAAATTGGAAGTAATTGATCCAGGCGATACTTTGTTCTTAGAAGGAGAAACTGTTGACAGGTTCAAATTCAAGAAAACAAATGATTGGATTTTTGATAAAAAGGTGGTTTTAGAAGCTGGCGATTCAACTAATTACAAACCAGGTCAAATTATTAGCGTTAGAAAATTACGTGATGAAAATTCACAATTAAAACGTAAAGATTTACGCCTAGTTGAAGTACGTGATGCTGAATCAGCAACTGCAGTACAGGTAATTATGGGTATTACTAAATCATCATTAGGTACTCAAAGCTTTATGAGCGCTGCATCGTTCCAGGAAACTACAAAAGTTCTGAACGAAGCTGCTATTCATGGAAAAGTAGATAAGATGTTAGGATTAAAAGAAAACGTAATTGTTGGACATTTAATTCCTGCAGGAACTGGTCTACGTGATTATGAAAAATTAGTTGTAGGTAGTAAAGAAGAATACGAAGCATTGTTATCATCGAAAGGTGACGACTAAAGAGTATTTTTATAACTAGTTTTCGATTGATGATAAATCAAACGAGAAAATAAAAAAAGCTACTAGACCTTGTTTAGTAGCTTTTTTAGTTATGTAATTGGAATAATACTTGAGTTAAAAACAAAATTACACGAAATTTATATTGGAAATTGTTTTGATTTTATTTTAATTATTTTTAATGCTTTTTAGAATATTTTTTTATTGTTTGATATCATAATTTTCCTTAAAAAATTCATTTTTTACATCAACTAAAAATGGAACTGACACATCTAAAGCTTTTGCAATTTTTTGCAATGTATAAAAAGCACAATTACCCGCTTTTGTTTCATAATCACTGTAACTAGGCTGTGAAACACCTATAGCTTCAGCTACTTGGTTTTGTGTTAACCCTTTTTCTTTTCTAATTAGTCTAATTCTTTTGGCTAGTTCCATTTCAATTAAATTTTAAACAAAATAAATAAAAAAAGCGAATAAAACCATAATGGTTTTATTCGCTTTTTAAAAACTTAAGTTATTTAAGATTAATTAGAAGTTTTTACTACTTTTAATTTAATAACTTCTCCATTAACTATTGCTTGTATAATATACAACCCATCGGTTAAAGTACTTGTTTCGGTTAATTCAATTAAATATGAACTATTTAAAACTTCATTTGTAATTGTTTTAACAATTTTACCTTGAATATCCATCATTACTAAATCAACTTTACCAGAATTTAATCCAGTTAAAACTATGTTTAAATTGCCATTAAATGGATTAGGGTATGCTTCCATAATTAAAGTAGAAACAGTTTCTTTTTCAAATTTAACTTGCACATTTCCATGGTAATTAACCATGCCATCAAAATCAACTTGTTTTAGTCTGTAATAAACAGTTGAAACAGAAGCAGCAATGTTTTCATCAATGAAACGGTATTTGTTAATGTTATTGCTATTGCCAGCACCAATTACTTTACCAACATATTCAAATGTTTTGCCATCAATTGAGCGTTCAATTTCAAAATGGTTGTTGTTTATTTCTGAAGAAGTTTCCCAACTTAAAACAGCATCTTTTCCATTGGCTTTAGCTGTAAATGAAGTCAATTCAACTGGTAATGATCCACTATTGTCTCCAACTGAAAACGGACCAACAA
>JBIILW010000177.1:0-4728 GCA_044338265.1 Bacteroidia bacterium
CGTCAGACGATTGAGCAAGGCCATAGCAATGGCAAGGTGTCAGACGGTTAATTTCTTTTCAACTTTGTCAAAGTTTTAAACTTTGACAAAGTTTTTAATGAAATAGAAAGAAACTGATTTTTAAAATTATCTGAGTTTGAAATTAGTAACACGGTTTTTAATTAAATACACCGTCAGACGATTGAGCGAGGCCATAGCATTGGCAAGACGTCAGACGGTTTTATTTTAGAAGTTTATGGTATTAAATTATAACGAATTTTAAACCAATGCAATTAAATACCTTATCACAATAAAAACAAAAGCCAATAAAAACATAAAAATTGAAATCTTGTTTATTTTATGCATCACTTTTATATTAAAGTTTGCTGTTTCATTAGCCTCGTCTTTTTTCCAAAAGGTTAAATAGCTTACTATTTTTTTTATCATCATTTAAGTTTTAAAAATTTATTTATTTTTTATTCTTCAAATAGGCAACTGCCATTCTTAATTGGTCGTAGGTAACTTCTTCAGGTAATTCAGCTTTTAATTCACCAAATCTTTCTTTGCCTTCGGCAATTAATTTTTCTACCAATTGTATTGTTTCTTGACTAACAAAATCAAGCGCATCAAGCTCTCCTAAATCTACGTAATGAGCCAAATGTCCACCAATTGTTGAAGATGCCATTCCCCTAAATGTAGCAATTTCTTCAATGGTTTTTCCTTCTTTGTAAAGCTTAAAACTCTCTTCCTTTGAGTTTACTTTTACTGCTTTTTGTGCAGCAGAAATGGTAACATCTATTGGTTTATCAATGGCATTGATGCTTAAATCAAATGTACCTAATGCGGCAGTTTCTATGTCATGAATTCGTTTCCATGTAAACGATTTTACTTTTTGTAAATTGGTAATAAATTGTTTGGTTTTAGCTTTAGCCTTTAAATTATTTTCTAAGCTTTGCAATGGTTTGAAGGCATCGTCTAATATTCTTTGCGCAAAATATGTTTTGGCACTTTTTACTCTTTCGCTCAAGAGATTTTCATCAATGGGCGTTTGTTTAATTATTTGCTCTACTTTAATTTTAAATTTATCAGCTACGATTCTATGTTCATTTAAATTTCTAATCATTGCCGATAAATGTTGCAAGGTTTCTTCTTTATCAGGAATTTGTTTGGTAGCAGTATAAGCCTCAAATAAGGTATATTCTTTTACTACTTTTCGTAAATCAAAAGTTTTGTATAATTGCGATAAACTGAATTCAAATTTAGCATCTTCCAAACCATCCATTAGCTTTTGCTCACTCGATTGTTTCAATGAAAATGCTACAATTCGTTCATCACTTAAAATACTGTTTTGATAAATCCTACTCAATAAAGTTAGACCATCAAAAGTACGGCACCTGCTCAAAGCCACATAAACTTGTCCGGCAGCAAATGAAGCTCCCGCATCAATGGCCAACTTATCAAATGTTAAACCTTGACTTTTATGAATGGTAATGGCCCAAGCTAATCTGATTGGAAATTGCTTAAAACTACCAATTTCTTCTTCTTCAATTTGGTTCTCGTCTCTGTTTAAATTATAACGGATATTTTTCCAAGTTTCCTTTTCAATTTTTAGTTCGTTACCTTCTTCAAATTCTACTATAATTTCATCTTTAGCAATTCGTTTTATTTTGGCTAATTTTCCATTAAAATAGCGTTTTTCCAAATCGTTTTTTATAAACATAATTTGGGCGCCTTCTTTCAAATTCAATGCTTTTTCGGCTGGTAACGCTTTTTCGTTAAAATCGCCATTTATTTCACCTTCAAATACCATGGCTTCCGATTCTATTTCTGCCAACTTTTGTTGGTTCATATTATCGGCAGTGCGGTTATGAGTTGTTAATGTAATTAAGCCATCTTGGTATCTTGCAGCTTCAGGATCATAACGTTCTTGAAGTAATTCAAAATCGTAATCATCCATGTTATTATGCCTAATATTATTTAGCAAATTAATAAAACGCTCTTCTTTTTGACGGTAAATTTTATTGAGTTCTAAATGTGCTGGATTTAATTGTTGGTATACCTCAGAGCTAAAAAAGAATGGACTTTTATAATATTGACTCATGAGTGTCCATTCACTTTCACTGGTTACTGGAGGTAATTGAAACATGTCGCCAATTAATAAAACTTGTACACCACCAAATGGTAATTGATTGCGCCTGTAGTACTTTAAAGTTTCGTCAATACAATCAAGCATATCGGCTCTTAACATACTTACTTCATCTATAATAAGCATGTCGAGTTCTAGGAGTAAATCTATTTTTTCACGGTTAAACTTTACATTTTTAAAATGAGTAAATTTATTTACACATGCTACTTGTCCAAAACCATGGTTTGCATCTTTTATAAAAGGAAGAAATGGCAATTGAAAAAAGGAATGCATGGTAACACCGCCAGCATTGATAGCTGCCACACCAGTTGGCGCCACTACTACTAAACGTTTGTTACAAGTATTTTGAATATGTTTTAAAAAGGTGGTTTTTCCCGTTCCAGCTTTTCCAGTTAAAAACAAACTAATATTGGTGTTTTTTACTAAATCACTGGCAAGGTTAAAAGTTATATTGTCATTGTCAGTTGATTCAATTACACTCATAGATGGCAATGATACTATTAAAAGAGAAGAAGATTTTTTTTATTTACTGATAAAAATCCAAGCATCTGAATTCTCATTTTCGTTGATTAAATATAACTCATTTGTAGTTTTGTCAAAATCATTCATTTTTGTATAAGTTACAAAATATTTCAAATGTTTTGATTTAGCCTTGGGGTTTATAATTACCTCTGAATTTATAAATCCTTCTCTACTTAATTCCTCAGATAAATTTAATGCGTAATTTTCATTTTTAAATGCACCAGCTATGATATAATAAGTATTTGGCTCTACTGTATTTGTTGGAATTGAAATAATATTTTCAATTGCTATTAAGTTAGAATCTAACGCAATAATTGTGGTTGAATCTGATACCATTTCAAGAGTTGAATTTTCTAAACAAAATAAACTATCGAATAAATTAAATTCAATAATAGCAGTATTTACAGGAAATAATTCGGTGTTAAATTGTACTGTTTTTTCAATGTTTTCAGGATTGTAAACAGCTAATAATTCCATTGAACTTTTTTTATTTAGTGTAATTTTATTGTTTGAGTTTTCACCTGAATTATTTTCATCAAAAATCGATTTTATTTTTATTCCTAAATTCAATTCATCAAATTTATTCCTAATTGGAGTTAAATTTCCTTCTTGTAAAAATATATATGCATTTAATCCTAAAATCAATACTAAAAAAGTACCAATAGCAGTAAAAGTTAAACCCTTTCTGCTTCTTCTTGGCCTTTTGTTTTTCAATGAATCAGGTTTTGATTTCGAATTTTGATTTTCAACACCTAAATTTAATAAATTGATTTTTTTATCTGTTATAATGGTTCTACTTAAAACCTCTTCAGATTGAATAATTTTACTTGTTTTTAAATTACTCGGCTGAATTAATTTTACTGGGGCTAAACCAAAAGAATGGATTAAAAAGTTAGCATTTTTTTCTGGGGTAAATAATAAATTATCAGAATTATTAAGTGTAAAATTACCTAAACCATCGATTTGGATCTGGCTTCTGCTTTTTAATGATTGACTGAAATTGTTAGTTTCAATGTCTATAATTTTTATTGCTTCAACATAGTCAATTCTTAAATAATCGGCTAAATGAGAAGCAAGCAAACCATCGTTAATTAATAATTGAGCGTTAAAAGTAATATGCTTCGAAGGAGGAATGATAAGCATAGATACGGGATCAATAACTGCACTTTCTTGGTGCGCTATGAATCCGCCTAAGCCTGGAACTATTACACATTCATATTTGTGTAATAAGCTTTTGACTATAGTCCATATGTTAACTTCTGATTGCATCCTAATTTTATTTCTATTTCAAATATAATGTCGCAATCTAAACTTTTATCACAAAGCTATCAACAAAATTTATCAAAATGTTAAATGTTCTTTTGTTTATAGTGATTTACAGCAACTAATAAGTGGAAAAATATTTAAAGTAGCTTCAATTTAGCAAATTTTAATACAATCATTTTTTTTCCAAATTCTTCGAATTCAATTTCTGCTTTTTTACCTTCACTTACACCTTCCAAATTAATTACAATTCCAAAACCAAACCGTTGGTGTTCAACTTTTTGTTGTACTTGAATGTTTTTTGTATCGTCACCTATAAAGTTAGGATCTAAAGGTGGTGGAGCCACAGTAGTGGTTTTGGTAGGCGTATTAAATCGTTGACCAACAGTAGATGTCGTAGTTTTAGCATTTGGAGATAATGGTTTTCCAAAACGAGATGGTGGAGCTGTTGTTTTTTCATGAGAAAACATTCCTTGATTTCCTTTACTAAATATAGCATCCATTTGTAAATATTGTGGATCTAATTCACTTAAAAATCTACTAGGTTCCGCATTGTTGATTGTCCCGAATTTAAACCTGCTTGTAGCAAATGAAAGCGTTAATTTATTCATTGCCCTGGTAATTGCTACATAAAACAACCTGCGTTCCTCTTCTAATTCCTGTCGGCTGTTTAACGACATTTGTGAGGGGAATAAATTTTCTTCTAACCCAACTATAAATACATGTTTAAATTCCAATCCTTTCGATGCGTGAATTGTCATCATGGTAACTCTATCGTTATCCGCAGGATTGTCATTGTCAGCATCTGTAAGCAAAGC
>JBIILW010000178.1:0-4724 GCA_044338265.1 Bacteroidia bacterium
AGCCAAATACCAAGGAATAATTAATCGGCATTTTTCTCCAGTTTTCATTAGCCTTAAGCCTTCATCCCAACCTTTAATTACTTGATTCATTCCAACTACAAATTTAAAAGGTTCTCCTTTAATATTTTCATCAAAAACATCGCCTTCTATTAGCCAACCTTTATATTTTACCGAAACCATTGAACCATTTTTAGTCATTATTCCGGTAGGATTTGGTTTCAATATTTTATATCTTAAACCATTTTTAAGCTTTTTTACTCCTTTTAAATTGTCACAATATTTTTTTAAACGCAGTGAATCAACTTTTATTAATGGCGTGTTTTGTTCTCTTGATTTTTGCTCAATTTCAGTTTGAGTTAAAGCCTCTTGAACATGAAAAAATAAATTTACAATGGATCCTTTTGCCACATAATCGGGTAAAGGTGAACTGAAAGTTTTGTTGTAAAATGTATCAGCTATTATTTTAATTTCTATACTATCACCAGCATGTAACTTATAAAATATATTTTGTAATCCTGGTTGTTCAGTAGGAATATAAAAAGGTTTATCGCTACTTACACTATTAAAAATAACAGTGTCTTCTAATGGATTACTTGCTTTTTTTGCTGTACCATATAAATCAGCTAATAGGATCATGTTTGGGATTACCTTTATCCCTTTTTCATTTTTACTAATAAATCTAAAAGCAGTGCCTCCATCGGTTTTTATCCATGTTTGTGCATTGATTGTTATCGAAATAAATAATAAAGCAATGATGAAAGCTGATTTTTTCATTATTTAGTATTTGGTTTAATTTTCAATAATTTTACATCAAAAACCAAAGTTGTATTTGGTGGAATTGGTCCAGTTCCTTGCTCACCATAACCTAAGTCTGAAGGAATAATAAGTTTTGCTTCTTCACCTTCGTGAAGTAACAAAATTCCTTCATCCCAACCAGCTATTACTTGACCTGTTCCTAATTTAAAACTAAACGGACTTTCTGTATTTAAATTCTCATCAAATTTTTTCCCGTCTAAAAACATTCCGGTATAATTCATTTGAACTTCATCACCTTTTTGAGGATAATTACCAGTAGTTGATTTAGTAATGATGTATTTTAAACCCGAAGCAGTAGTTTTGATGTCTTTATATTTGGCAAGCAGTGCATTTATTTCCGCTGAATCTTTACTAGCTCTTTTTATTTGCTCTGCTTGTTTAAGTATTTCTAATTCTTGTTGGTTGTATACATTTTCAACTTTTACTATAAAATGTATATAACTGTTTTGCTTTAAAAAAGGTGGTGCCGATTGTTTAAAACTGTTTGTAAACAATGAATCAGCAAAAACATCCATTTCTAAACTATCATTTTTTCTAAGGTTTAAAAACACTTTACCTAATGTGGCTTCATCTGCAGGAATAAAATATGGATTGCCAGCGGCATAAGAACTAAATAAAATGGTATCTCTATTATCGGCTAATTTTCCTGTTCCAAACAAATGAATCATAAGTAGCTCACCTGATTTTACTGCTCTTTCTTGGCTATTTGTTTTTATAATTTTATAGCTAATTGTTTTATTTGATACAGCACTTTTTTTAACAGGTTTTTTTCCTGTTTCAGGCTTCCCTTTTTGATTGGCACTGAATATTCCATTGCCAATCAGTTTATCAGTTTTAGCAATGGCCAAAACTGATAAACTTAAAAACAAGATGGTTAAAAACTTATATTTCATTATTTGTGATCAGCTTCAGCTGGTTTTGTAGGAGCTGGATTTATTTTTAATAATTTAACATCAAAAATAAGCGTTGAGTTAGGAGGAATTGGCCCGCCACCTTGTTCGCCATAAGCCAAACGAGCAGGAATAATAAACTTAGCCTCTTCGCCTTCGTGTAACAATAAAACTGCTTCATCCCAGCCTGCTATTACTTGACGCATGCCAGCTGTAAATTTAAAAGGAGTTGCTGCATTTTGGTTTTCATCAAACTTAGTTCCGTTTAATAAAAGTCCAGTATAAAGCATTTCAACTTCTTGACCTGATTTAGGCATTTTACCTGTACTAGGTTTTGTAATTACATATTTTAAACCAGAAGCAGTAGTTTGAACATCCGTTAAACTAGCCAAATAAGAAGTTGCAGCTAATGAATCGGCTAAAACTGCTTTTGCTTTTTCTTCTGCGCGCATGGTTTCTAATTCGCTTTGGTTATATACATTTTCTACTTTTACATAAAAATGAATGATTCCACCTTGTTTTAAAAAACCTGGAGCAGGCTGACCAAAACTTTTTAAGAATAAGCTGTCAGCACTTACTGTAAATTCAGCGCTATCACCTTTATGTAACATCATAAATACATCTTTTAAAGTTGTTTCATCAGCAGGAATAAAATATGCTTTACCCATTTTATATGAATTAAAAACAGTGGTATCTTTTCCTCCTAATGAATCAGCTAGTGGACATAATCCAACCATTTGAATCATCATTAAATCACCTTTTGTAATTAAGCGTGCAGTGTCTGAACTTTCTATAATTCTATATGACATTCCACCTTCAGTAGTTTGCATTTTTTTGCCACAGCTACTTACTCCAAACATGGCTAACGCAGCCGTAATCATTACTAATTTTCTCATTTTATTTTTATTTATTTTTTCTCTTTTATTTTAAATATGCTGCGTATTCCTTTATCGCATCTTTCAATTTAATTTCTATGTTTTCTAAAGTATCTTTACTTTCACCACCAGCGGCACTAAAATGACCGCCTCCGTTAAAATATTTTCTTGCAAATTCATTTGCAGGGAAATTGCCTTTAGCCCTAAAACTCATTTTTCGTGCGGAGGTTCTATCCACTACTAATATTGAAAACTTAATTCCTTCTATTGACAAACCATAGTTTACCAAACCTTCAGAATCACCAACAATAATATTATATTTTTTTAAATCTTCCGCAGAAACTAAAATAATTGCTGTGTTATATTCTCGTAATATTTGCATTCTTTCATTTAAACAGAAACCAATAAAACGAGTTCTATTCTCTGAATAGTGGTCGTAAATATTTTCAAAAATCAAGTTGCTTTCAGCACCTTTTTCTAATAATTCGGCTGCAACTCTGTGTGTAGTTGGGGTGGTGCTTCCGTGTTTAAATGAAGCGGTGTCGGTCATTATTCCAGCGTATAAACATGAGGCAATTTCTTTATTCACCAAATGTTCAAATTGTAAAGTTTGAATGAACCAATAAATTAGCTCACAAGTGCTACTGGCTTTGCTGGTCCATAACCTATAATCGTCAAAATTTTCTGGTTCTAAATGATGGTCAATCATCACTTTTTTTGCCGATGAATTTGCCACTAAATCGCCTAAATCATTGATTCTTTTTAGCGCATTAAAATCTAGGCAAAATATAAAATCAGCATCAGCCACCATTTGAGTTGCTAATTCTGTTTCTTCTTCATAATTAATTACTGTTTTTTCGCCTGGCATCCAATTCAAAAAAACACCATAATCGGTTGGAGTTATTACTTGAGATGTAATGTTCAGTTGCAACAAAAAATTATATAAACCCAAGCTAGAACCAAGGGCATCGGCATCAGGCTTATGGTGTGTGGTAATTACTATTTTAGGTTTTGTGTTGGCTAGTAATAAAGGTTTTAGCTCAGCTATATTATTCATTCAATTTTTGTAATGCAGCGCAAATGTCGTTAAAAACCAATCAAAAACAAGGTGATTTGTAACACTTATTTAATAATTACATATGGAAGTCTATTTTTTAGTAATTTTTAAGACAATAAACCTATAAAACCTAATATTTTCATAAGATTGAAAATAAAATTTAAAGCTTGTCAGCATTTTTATCCCAAACATTTTATAATATTGAAATATGAAAAAGTGTCAATGGCTGTTTGTATTTGTTCTTTTGCTTTGCAATTTTTTTGCTCAAGCACAAAACATTATTTTGATTTCGAAAGATAAAAACGAAAACATAAAAAAGTGGATTTTAAAAAGTGACAGCGGTATAATTACCAAAGAGTTTTATTTTCTTTCTCCCGATTCGCAGCAATTTTTTTTAAAACATTGTAATGGAATTGTTATTGGTGGTGGTGAAGATATTAACCCAAATTTGTACCAAGCAGCTGACCAAATGAACGATTGTGGTAAAATAGATAATTACCGCGATAGCATTGAATACGTTTTGATAAATTATGCATTAAAAAGAAAAATACCAATACTTGGAATTTGCCGAGGGCAACAAATACTAAACGTAGCTACTGGTGGAAGTTTAATTGTAGATATACCAAAATCCATCAAATCGGATTTGAAACATGCTCAATTTGGAATTGATTCTGCACATTGGGTTTTTGTAAATGATGAATCGTGGTTAAAAACCACAATGAACTTGGATAGTTTAATGGTTAATAGTTCTCACCATCAAGCGGTAAAAAAAGTTTCACCAAAATTTAAAATAACAGCTAAAAGCAGTGATGGGATTATAGAAGCCATTGAATGGAAAAATAATTCACATCCTTTTGCTGCCGCAATTCAGTGGCATCCTGAAAGATTATTTAACGAAGCATCTGAGCAATTAAGTCAATCTTTTGTTCGGATAGTAAAAACCAATTTGAGGTATAAATAAAAAAATTGCTCAATTATTTCTTTGCAATTTTATAAAATAACAACTGACCTAATATGATTAATAATACGGTAAATAATGTGCTGAAGAAAATGCGTGCAAGTGTAGAAAAGAATTGGTTAAACGAA
>JBIILW010000179.1:0-4716 GCA_044338265.1 Bacteroidia bacterium
AATTTGATTATTTGTACGATGAAGCCATGTTTGGAAGAGCAGAAGACCGCGCAGGTGTTTTGCCACAACAAACTTGGATGGCACGCCAAGTAATTAACCGCGATGCTGGTTTCAGGAATTTTGTTGGCATTGGCAGTAGCAGCACTTGGCTAACTTCGGCTAATTTAACCATTCCATTTCCTTTCAAATTACCCATTGGCTTTTATTCCGATTTGGTTTTTTGGGAAGAATTGTCTAATGCTCCTCAAACAAATTTAACAAGTTATGAAACTAAATTTATGTTTAGCGGTGGATTATATTTAAGCATTGCTAAAAATATTTTTTCTGTCTATTTACCGTTTTTTGCTTCAGATGATATAATAAAAGCTTGGGAATTTAATAATTTACATCATCCGTTTGAAAGAGCAAGTTTTATACTAAATTTGAATGCTTTAAATCCAGTAAAAATTATAAAAGAATCGAAGCTATAATAGGCAATAAGCAAAGGGCAATTTGCAATGGACAACTATCAACTGACAACCATCAACTAACAACTAAAACAATGAGCGCAACACAAACATTTTCTCTTGATTTTTTAACAGCGTTAAACTTAAAAGAAATAAACGAAGGAACTTCTACTGGCCAAAACCATTTTGCGGCAAGCAATGCCGAGGTTAAAGAAATATATTCACCAGTAGATGGAAAGTTAATAGGTAAAGTAAAATTCACTACCGAAGAAGAGTATAACCAAGTAGTAAAAACTGCAGAAGAAGCATTTAAAGTATGGCGTAAAGTGCCATCGCCAAAGCGTGGAGAAATAGTGCGCCAATACGGAAATTTACTACGTGAATACAAACAACCACTTGGCCAATTGGTAAGTTACGAAATGGGTAAAAGCCTGCAAGAAGGTTTGGGAGAAGTACAAGAAATGATTGACATTTGTGATTTTGCAGTAGGACTAAGTCGTCAATTAACTGGCTCAACCATGCACAGTGAGCGCCCGAACCACAGAATGTACGAGCAATACCATCCACTTGGCATAGTTGGAATCATTTCAGCTTTTAATTTTCCAGTAGCTGTATGGAGTTGGAATAGCATGTTAGCCGCTGTTTGTGGCGATGTGTGCATTTGGAAACCATCGGAAAAAACACCGCTTTCAGGAATTGCTTGTCAATTATTAATGTCAAAAATTTTAAAAGAAAATAATTTACCAGAAGGCATTTTCTGTATGGTAAATGGCGATTATAAAGTAGGCGAATTAATGAGCAAAGACGAACGTGTTCCTTTAATTTCAGCTACTGGTTCTACCCGCATGGGACGAATAGTTGGCGCTACTGTAGCACAACGTTTTGGAAAAGCATTATTAGAACTAGGCGGAAACAATGCCATTATTTTAACGCCAAATGCTAACTTAGATTTAGCCATGGTTGGTGTAGTTTTTGGTGCAGTAGGAACTGCAGGACAACGTTGCACCACAACTCGTAGACTTATTATTCACGAAAGTATTTACGATAAAGTAAAAGAAAAATTGGTAAAAGCTTATGCGCAATTATCCATTGGTAATCCACTTGGCAGCAGTTTAGTAGGACCATTAATTGATAAAGACGCAGTAGCTGCCTATTTAAATTCAATAGAACAATTAAAAGCCGAAGGCGGAAAAGTGCTTTGCGGTGATGAGGTATTGACTGGCGAAGGTTACGAAAGTGGTTGCTATGTTAAACCAACTATTTGCGAAGCAGAAAACCATTATAAAATTGTACAACACGAAACTTTTGCTCCCATTCTTTATATCATGAAATACACCAATTTTGATGAGGCCATTGCTTTGCAAAATGGCGTAAAACAAGGTTTAAGTTCAAGTGTGTTTACCGATAATTTGCAAGAAGCAGAAGCATTTTTAGCGCATTGGGGTAGCGATTGTGGAATTGCAAATGTAAATATTGGAACCAGTGGTGCTGAAATTGGTGGTGCATTTGGTGGCGAAAAAGAAACAGGTGGTGGACGCGAAAGTGGCAGCGACAGCTGGAAGGCATACATGCGCAGACAAACCAACACCATTAACTATGGTAAAGAATTGCCATTAGCACAAGGAATTAAATTTGATATTTAGTTGTTGGACGATGGACGATAGACGAAAGGTAAAAATTTAAATTCATAATTTTGTGTTTATAATTTTTAAAATAACTCGTCATGCAGCAGGCATCTCCTTTGTTTCTAGCAATCTCTGAAATAATAATGATTGTTTCCATGAAAAGGAGTTTCCTTATGAATGAAGATGCTGTTTCCGATGCCATCGCTTAAAGCGAAGGCATCGGTTTTTTTGTGGCATAAAAATTGAAAATGTGCAATAAAATTATTTGTTGATGATGAATTCTGTTTTTAAATCTATCCTGTTGCTTTGCTGGCTTCTTTTTATTAGCGCTTGTGCTACTTTAATTAATCCTAGTTTGAAAAGACGTGCGGTCATTTCTGTTAAATTAGAAAAACAATCATTTGTAGAACTTGAAAAAACAAACTGTTTTGAAGTTAAATTGAGCAGCGTTTTAAACAATGGTAGAATTATACATGATTGGGATGATTTTAAAATAGATGTTTATAATTGTTCTTTTAGCGAAGGCGTTATTTATTTCGAAAGAAATTCTCTTAAAATACCAAATAATTTTGTTTCAATTAAAGTAAGCAACACTTTAACTAATGTCTCTGATTCTATTGGCGTTGAAATTCCTTTACTAACTAAAATTGAAATCAAACAAATGTCAAATTCCTCTTTAAAAAATAGTTTTGAAATTCCTTTTGTTGTTAATGCAATTTATAGCACAGGTAAAGCCATAGAGATAAATAATAAGAATAATTTAGATAATTTTTCGGGAAATTATATTGTTAAAATGGAGGGTAAACCAATTGGCTTTCCTTATTCTTTTAATATTTCAAATTTGGATTCTTTCAAAAATACTTTTTATGTGAAATGCCAACATCAAACAATTCCTTTTTTAAAGGATTCCGCACTAATTCCAATAAAATATGACGGTCATTATCAGTTTTTATTTAAAGGAAATAATGGTCAAAAAGGACAAGATGGTAACGATAGTTATCGCAGGTATAACAATAATAATGGCTATCCTGGACAAAATGGAAAAAACGGGCAAAATGGCGCTACAGGTTCTAGGGTTTATTTGCTTTTTAAAAGCTTTGATGTTGATTCTGTTTTATATATTAAAGCTATTGCCTATGCCGGTAACCAAGTTAGTACTTGTATTTTTAATCCTAAACTAGGCCAATTAACTGTAACTAATTCGGGTGGTGATGGCGGTAATGGTGGAGATGGTGGTAGCGGTTCGGATGGTAGAGATAAAACCGAAAAAGAAGCTGCAGGGATTGGAGGCAGTGGTGGTGAAGGCGGAAACGGTGGAGATGGTGGCAATGGCGGTCAAATTAAAGTTTTTGCTGATTCCATTGCTTCAATGTATTTTGGTAAAATAACTTTATTAAATTTTGTGGCAAAGGCGGTTCGGCAGGAAGAGGGGGTAAAAATGGTGCCAATGGATCCGATGATAAACTATCGTTTGGTTTAAGTTTAATTGCAAAAACTTTAAATTCTTTAGTTTCAGGCAGAGGGCAAAAAGGAATGATGGGAACCGTTGGAGAATATGGTCTAGAACCAACTTATGAAGTAGTAACCAAAAAAAGAATGGAGCAAATGGAACAAAGTATTCGTAATAATTAATTTTGCTTTTTAAAAACCAAGCATTTCATTTCGCATAAATACTGAGTTAGCAAACTTCCTGTTTAGAATTGGAGATTTAATGGTTCGCTTAACCACAAAATCAAATAATAATGGATTGAATTGATAAATTTCATTCAAATATTTTCTTTCGGTTTTGGTAATATATCCTGCTTTTTCAAGCAAGCTTGTTCTAATTATAATATTAATTGCTGGCAACGGATAATCGCTTCCATTCACTAATCTTTTGTGCATGGCAGTGTTATTTAACATGGTTAAAAGCGGAACGCCCATTCTATTATATTGTGTCATTGCCGAAATATCGGCAAACAATAAGCCTTCATACTTTTTCTGATTCATTAGTTCCAAAAACAAATCAAAGTTATTGCGTTTTATTTCTTTTCCTTTTGAATTTAAAACAGTTGCTTCTCCCAAGCTAGCGCAATGTGCAATGATCACTTTTACACCCAAATCCAATGGAAATTTTAGTAGCAATGGATTCCCGAGTTTTTGATCCTCTTCTGCATCAACCGCTTTTTCTTCACCAGCATGGCTTAGTAATACAATGTCTTTTTCTTTCATTTTTAAATAAAACAACCTGCACTTTTCACTGGATGGATTTATACCCATAGCATTTGGAAGCCACTTAAGCATTCTTCCACCTTTCTTGTGCCATTTTTCAAGTTCTAATAAAGCGTCTTTCCGGTAAGGATGAATTGATATAACCGGGATAAATAAATCGGGATATTGCGCTGCTATTTTAAATACATATTCATTGGGAACATAAAATTCTGTTTTCTTTAAATTTTCAGTGCCATTTTCATTGTAATTTTTATCAAAAGCCAACAAACAATATTTACCATGATTTGGAATGCTTTTTATTCTATTTACCAACGTTTTTAAGAATTCTGCATCTGCATTTTTAGTGTTTTTTATTCCTGCAGCACTTTTATAAACATTGAACTTTAAATGCTTTATTGGATACTTCGCAGATTGCATTTCTTTGTTTACAAAAT
>JBIILW010000180.1:0-4702 GCA_044338265.1 Bacteroidia bacterium
AAATTATTATTTAACAATCTTTCAAAACCTAAAACAGTATCAATACCAGCAAAACTGCCTTCGCTGGCTTGCCAAGCATTTTCTAAAGGATTGTTTAAATACATACATTTTCCTACAAATAAATCGTAATCTGCACTGAATAATTCAGGCAATCTACTTTCCCAAAATCCATGAATTCCATGCTGATTAGTAAACTGTCCGTTATAGTTTTCTGATGCATGCAATGGCACATGCGCATCAGCCACATAATGTCCCAACTCAGCCGAAATACGAAGAATTTTATCTAAATCTTTTTCTTTAAAAGCATACGTTAATCGTGTTAACATTACTTGAATATGCCAAGGCACAATTCCATAAGCCAACAAAGTATCTTTGGTTAATTTTTTAATTGCATCGTTCCATAATTTAGGTACAGTATCTATGGGTAAACTCTTTTCATAATGATCCAAATCTATATAATGTCTGCAAGCTTCTGCGGTATCGCTATACCTTCGTTTATCGGGATTTACAGAGTTTTCGGTTAAAAAATCAATATTGGCTTTATAAAACGAAAACATTTCGGGCGGTAAACTAAATACCGCCAATCGGTTTACCATTTTATGTCCGTAAAAACCCCAAGCAAAAACACCTTGAGTAAGCAACAAAAATGGAATTACAAATTTGAATTTATTCATGGGACAATGATAAGGGAAATTTTGAATGGTTGAATGGTTGATTCGTTAATCCGATGCATCGGGAGTTAAATTGTTAGATGATTGAATTGAATGATTTGAAATTCATACGTAGGGTGCAGACCTATGTGTCTGCCCAATAAAAATTGTAATAATTATTTCCATATTGATCAGTAAAATAAGAAGATGCTTACATCATAAGGTTGTGATGTAACTTTTAAAATTTGCTTCATGCCATGCGTATCAAATATTGCATATTGCTAATTGCCAATTATCATTTGTTGAAAAAACATGAATAACATCAAAAGAAATATGAAATAGTTTCACCTATATTTGCCATCCGTAAAGACACATTTCTATTTACGGAATTACCATTAATTGGTTTTAAGTAAATGGTTTAGCTGCAATTTACTAAATTCAAAACCATGCAAACCAAATATATTTTTGTTACAGGCGGAGTTACTTCATCGTTAGGTAAAGGCATTATTGCTGCTTCATTAGCCAAATTATTACAAGCCCGAGGCTATTCAGTTACCATCCAAAAACTAGATCCATACATCAACGTAGATCCAGGAACTTTAAACCCTTACGAACATGGCGAATGTTATGTAACCGAAGATGGTGCCGAAACCGATTTGGATTTAGGTCATTATGAACGTTTTTTAAACGTACCAACTTCGCAAGCCAATAACGTAACTACAGGTAAAATATATCAGCATGTAATTAACCAAGAACGCCAAGGTGCCTATTTAGGAAAAACGGTACAAGTGGTGCCTCATATTACCGATGAAATAAAACGCAGAATAAAATTATTAGGCGAAACTGGTGAGTACGAAATTGTAATTACCGAAATTGGCGGAACCGTTGGAGATATTGAATCTTTGCCATACATTGAAGCAGTTCGTCAGTTACATTGGGAGTTAAAAGACGAAGATTGTTTAGTGATTCACTTAACACTTTTACCTTATTTATCATCCACCAAAGAATTAAAAACTAAGCCAACCCAACACTCGGTAAAACTTTTATTAGAAAGTGGTTTGCAAGCCGATATATTAGTTTGTAGAACTGAACATTCAATTAGCAAAGAACAAAAACGCAAATTGGCGTTGTTCTGTAATGTAGCGCCAGATGCAGTAATTGAGGCCTTGGACGTGCCAACTATTTACGATGTTCCTTTGATGATGTTAAAGGAAAAATTAGATAAAACTACCTTAAGTCGTTTAAAACTTTCGGCTAAAACTGGGCCTGATTTAGATAGTTGGAAACAGTTTTTAACCCGACATAAAAATCCTAAAAATGAACTTCAAATTGGTTTAGTTGGTAAATATGTGGAGTTACCTGATGCTTATAAATCAATCATTGAAGCATTTATTCATGCTGGTGCTGCCATTGAATGCAGGGTTAGGGTTCAGTATATTCACAGTGAATTAATTTCGGAACAAAACGTAGCTAAAAAATTAGGTGAGTTAGATGGCGTATTGGTAGCTCCTGGCTTTGGCGACAGAGGAATAGAAGGAAAAATTACTGCCATAAAATATGTGCGTGAAAACAATATTCCTTTCTTTGGAATTTGTTTAGGCATGCAAATGGCAGTGATTGAATTTGCTAGAAATATATTAGGATGGAAAGATGCACACAGCACCGAAATGAATCCTGAAACTACACATGCAGTCATTGACATGATGGCTGACCAAAAGAACATTACCGCCAAAGGTGGAACCATGCGTTTGGGCTCATATACCTGCGAAGTAAGCAAAGATAGCAGGGCTTATAAAGCTTATGAAAAAACTAAAATAACGGAGCGCCATCGCCATCGTTATGAGTTTAATAATAAGTTTCAAAAAGACTTTGAAAAAAATGGACTAAGCATCACTGGTATCAATCCTGAAACTAAATTAGCAGAAATAGTTGAAATTAAATCGCATCCTTATTTTGTTGCGGTGCAATTTCACCCCGAATATAAAAGTACCGTTTTAAATCCACATCCTTTATTTGTTAGGTTTTTAAAGGCTGCATTGACGAAGAGTTTGGGTAAATAACATTCTTTAAATTCGAAAAAAAAATCAGATGTTTCGCTTGCGCGTCAAATTAATTTAGAGTTTTAAGATAGAAAACATTGTTAAATATTGAGTTCCAGAGGAATGAACTTACGGTAAAAAACAAATGCAATCACCTTCACGAAAACCCAAAACTATTTGCTTACTTAATATAAATTCTACAGGAATTCTTTATTACAAAGTTCCAGAGGAACGGAATATGTATAGCAACGGGTTTTAACCCGTTGAAAAAAAACAAATTCATTTGCACGAAAACCCCAAACCCTTTGCACGAAGCCGAAGGCTTCGTGCAAAGGGTTTGGGGTTTTCGTTATATTTTTTCGTTTATCAAACCACCAGTTTCACTGGTGGCTACCGTAAGGCCGTTCCTCTGGAACTTTGATTTTTAAAATCCTTAATTTGACGCACATGCGATGTATCGGAACGAAAATCGAAAATTTTTAGAGACGTAACATGTTACGTCTAATATTTTTCAAAATACAACTAAAAAGCGAACTAAAATTTTTTCGCTTTTTTTATTTGTAGTCAATAAAATTCAATTACATTTGAAAACTTTTTTGAAATCATTTCTTACATATTGTCATTTGTTAATGGTAGCTATTTTTATAGCCACCATCATTCCTTTTCATGCTTTCCACAAGCATGTAGAGGATATTCATCATGTGGCAATAGCTTCCAAAAATACCAAAAACCATCATTGTAAATTAGATGAAAACTTTTGTATTGAAAGTATCATTAAGCATTGTGAACACAAACAGCATTTGGCCGAAAGCCATGAAAAATGCTTTACCAGCCAATATCATTTTATAAAAAACATTACGCTAAATAGCAATGTTTTCAAGTTTATATCCCTTTCCAAAACTCATTATTTTAATCTAAGTATTGTAAATATTCAAAATGAGTTTACCATACTTTTAAATAATAAAGGCCCACCCAAGTACCTTTTTATTTAAGAAACTATTTATCTTTTTCTTCGTCATTACTTGGTAGAGCCTTTCCCTCCAAAGCGGGAAAGCAATCTTATTATGTGATTGCATACTTTTCAGAATTGACATTTATCGCTATGTTTTCTATGTTTCTATGTGGTTTAAAATTTATTGAACAACCTATCTACATAAACAAACATAATGGTGTTATAAACTTTTCTGAGAACTAAATAGTTTAGTTTTTTTCAACAATTACCTAATTCGTCATTTCTTATTTTTTATTTCAATGAAATCAATTGCATTTTTTGCTTTGACATTTTGGTGTTTTATATTTATAAATAATGCCATTGCTCAGCAAAAACAAACTTATATTATTAAAGGAATTATAACCGATAGTGTGTCCAAAAAACCTTTGGTAAATGCCACTGTTATTTTATACCCTAATCAAACTATGTCCTATGCTAATGAACAAGGAATATTTGAAATACCCAATATTATAGCTGGTAAATACCAATTATCAATTGATTATTTGGGGTATCATCCTGCTTTGTTAACCATCAAAATTCCTTTGAATGAACCATTGATCATAGCACTTCCATCGGAAGAAAATCATTTGCATGATGTCATCATTGCTACCGATAAAAATTTATCCATATCGGATTATAACTTACAAAATCATACTGTATTAGATGCAAAAAAACTTGATATTTTACGTGGACAAACCATGGGTGATATGCTTAAAAACATGGCTGGAGTTACCCTTTTAAATAGCGGGCCAAGTATTTCAAAACCTGTTATTAGAGGTTTGCATAGCAATAGGGTTACAGTTTTAAACAATGGAATCAAACAAGAAGGACAAAACTGGGGTGCCGATCATGGACCAGAAATAGATCCTTTTGCTATTAATAAATTAGAAATAATTAAAGGTGCAAGTAGCTTGCAATATGGACCTGAAGCCATTGGTGGAGTTATTAAAATTTCTGCAAAAGATTTTAAACAACAAAATGGCATTTCGGGTACTTATAGTTTGAGTGGATTTAGCAATAAT
>JBIILW010000181.1:0-4681 GCA_044338265.1 Bacteroidia bacterium
ATATTTTATAAGTATATTTCATCATGGATACTACTTCTTTGAAAAAATGTGGTGAATGAGGGTCTTTTTCAGTATCGCTATAAGCATGATGCATTCTATGCATAATGGCATAAGGTCGCGGTGTTAAGTATGATGCACCTTGGGTAACATAGGTAAATAAATAAAAAAATTTTTCCCAAAATTTATTCATTGTAAACATTTTATGGGCGGCATAACGATGCAAATAAAATGTTTGAGAAAATAAGGAAAGGTACCAATGACCAAGAAAGAAAACTAATACAGGCATTTATTTAAAATTAGGTTACAAAAATAGAATTTGAAAAAAGTTAAACAACATTAAAACATTTGTATTGGGCTGATTAGAATCAAAATTGTTACTGATTTAAGCTTATAAAATTCTCCAAAACACCATGCTTATAACACCAAACACCATGATTAGTTTTGAAAGGAAACTGAGTTTAGAAAAATGTTTTTTAGTATCGGCATTCCAAATTAGATATAAAGAATAAATGGACGGAATAATAACCAATACTAACATATATAAACAAAACCAAATGAAATAATGATTATTGGTAGAACTTATTATTGGAAATAAATAAACTAAGAAAAAACAAGATGAAATAAAAATAATTTGTAAGTAATTTAGAATGGTTTTAGTTTTTCTAATGCCCAATTTTATAGGCAAAGTTTTAGCATTAAATTTTGAATCGCCCCGCATGTCTTCAGTATCTTTTATTATTTCACGGATTAAATTACTGAAAAAAGCAAAAAGTGAATAGGCAATGCAGGCATAAATATTGGTATTTTCATCAAAAGGAATTAATATAAAAATAGTAGAAGCGGTCATCAATGCAACTAATAAATTACCTAACAAATAACTTTTTTTAAAATATTGAGAATACATCCAAAGCAATAGAGAGCATGTAAAAACCAACCCTGCAACTCTGTAAGATATTTGCCAAGCCAAAAAAATGGCAAAAATATTGAACCCAGCATGCAGAAAAATAGCCCAGCGCCTACTAATGCTTTTTCCAATTATAACAGCTTTTGGTTTATTCACCATATCCAATTTAACATCCATGTAATCATTAATAATATAGCCAGCCGCTGCCGATAAAAAAGTAGCGCTAATTAATAATAAAAACCTATTTGATAAAATATTATCAATGGTAATTAATGGCGAAAGAAAATAATAGCTTAAAATTTGAGTAATGGAGATGATTAAGATGTTTTTGTAGCGAATGAGCTTCAAAAAATCAAAAATAGTATCAATAAAAGTTTTAATTTCCAATTTCGGTAACTCCGCCACTAACTATAAACTTCATAAAATCAGTTGGGTTTCCTTCGTAAAGTTTTATTTTAGCTTTATCAATAAAAAACAAATTCCCACTAAATGCATAAGAATGAGGAAAATAAACACCAACTAATCCTGGAAAATTTATTTCAAACAAATCATCTTGTGTAATAAAACCAGGCTTGTAAACACCTTCTGTAAATTCTACTATTACAGGTTTTGAAAATTTTTTCTTTTCACCCACAAATGCCTCCATTAAATCTTTAACAGACGTGTAAATTATTTTTATAAATGGTAAACTTGATAGAAAATCATCAATTAAATTGAAAAGTGGTTTTGAAATAATACTTGAACCCACCCAACCAATTACAGTAACTCCAACTATTACTACTATAAAACCAATTCCGGGAATGTTAATTGGAATAATTTTGTCAACGGAAAGCACAACGCTTGAAACAACATAATAGGTAAGTAAAATAGGAAGACAAACTAATAATCCCTTGAGAAAAAAATTGATTAGTTTTTTTAATTTGTACTTCACGCCATTTTTGATTGCTTGTTTTGTCATTTTTTTATTTGCAATATTAATTGCTTAAAATTAAAAAGCATGAATAAATTTATTTTTTATCAAATAAATCTTTAAAGTTTTGTCCTTAGTTTTCTACTTAGTAAATCCCATATTACAATTCCACCAGCTACCGATACATTTAAAGAATGTTTGGTTCCTAGTTGAGGTATTTCAATACAATCATCAGCCATTTCAATTATATTTTCATTTACACCTTCAATTTCATTACCAAAAACCAAACATATTTTTTCATCTAAATTAAATTCATACTTATCTAACATTAAACTTTTTTCGGTTTGTTCAACACAAATTATTTTAAATCCTTTTTCTTTGAGTAATTCAATGCATTGTGACGTGTTTTCAAAATGTTCCCATATTACAGATTCTGTGGCACCTAAAGCAGTTTTTAATATTTCTTTATTTGGAGGTATAGAAGTTATTCCACATAGAAAAATCTTATCCACACCTAATGAGTCGCATGTTCTGAAAAATGAACCTACATTTTGTGCGCTTCTAATATTATCTAAAGCCACATATACATTGGCTATTTTGTTATTTTTATTATTATAATTGGAATACATTTTGTGTAAATTTAAAAGTATTTTTCAAGTTTTTTTATTTTTAAGGATCTAAATAATAATAAATTAATGTAAATGTTTTTTTAATTTATAAATTTAAATTAAATTTGACCCATAAAAAAAGTATTAAAGTTTAATACAATTATATCATGAAAATTCATTTAAAACAAATATCATTTCTTGTTTTGAGTTTTTTGTTTGTTACACATACAAATGCTCAAAATTCAACAAAATTAAGTGCCGATTTTTCTTTAGGCATTCCAGTTACTTTTTTTACCATTTCGCCAGATTTTACTGCAATTTATCAAGCTGGATTAAGGTATTCAATGAATAAAAACTGGTCAATTGCTGCGCGTTTTGCTTCAAAAACATTTCAAGCAAAAACAGGAAATGCTCAAGGAATACTAAGTCCCTCAGGCGGATTAGCAAGTGATGTGGCTAGTTATAAAAATTCTTTTTACGATTTGGGCGGAAGCCTACAATTCAATATGAGTAATTTATTGGGTTTAAACAATTCTAAGTTTATGCCATACGCTACTTTAGGAGGAAGTTTTCAGTTTTGGAAATTAAGTACAACATTAATAAATGGAACTACTTCGTTAGCAAAAGATTTTAGTTCAAGACCAATGAGAATAGTTCAAATGGGTTTGGGAGTTCGTTATTATTTAAATCCATCTTTCGATTTAAATGTTTCTAGCGAATATAATCATGTGCAAACTTATTGGATGGATGGAGCTTATGCAGATGAAAAATTAGATACTTATTTAAATACTAGTTTTGGTGTTTCTTATAAATTGGGCGCTAAATCAAGTAAAAATTTAGTTGAATGGGAATCGAAAAATAAAGTAGGAGAAAAGAACAATGACAAAACTACTACAAAAAAAGATTATGCTCATTGGAGTGCTGATATCAATTTAGGTTTACCTTATTTAACTTCACCTATTGGTTATATACCAACCGGAATGGGCGGAATTGGGGTTCGGTATTCAATCAATAAATTCATATCGGTACAAGCGGCTTATAATTATGGAATTTTAGCTGGAGAACATGCTACAGAAAGTACTATTTCTGGTGTTATTGCTGATCCTACAAATTTTAAAAGTTTTAATACTACTATGAGTCAAGTAACTCTCAGAGGATTGTTTAATTTAAGAAGAATTTTCTCTGAACCAATTTTATTACGTGAACCAGAAAATTTAAATAGTTGGAATTATTATGCGGTAATTGGTGGTGGATTTTTATATTATTCTGCAGATGTTGTATACGCTGATAACACAAAAGGAAATGTAACTTATAATAAAGGAACTAATAATTTTGTTTATGGTGCACAAGCCAGAAAGCATATCAATTCATCTTGGGACTTTTTAGCTGGAATAGATTATAACTATAATCAATCTTATTATATAGATGGTGTAGGAGCTAAAAATGAATTAAATACACACTTCTATATTAATGCAGGTATTTCATATAAGTTTTCTACAAGTAATAAAAGGGAATTAGTTGATTGGAGTTATGCTAATTATGTTTTCCCTAGAAATAAAACTAATGAAGTTGCCATTGATCAAATACCTGTAATTAGTTTGCCTAAGGTTGTAAATATTCCTAAGGTTGTAGACGTTCCAAAAATAGTTGATTCAATCAAAATAGTTGAGCCAATCAAGGAAGTTGAGCCAATAAAAATAGTTGAACCAATTAAAGTAGTTGAACCAATTAAAGTAGTTGAACCAATTAAGGAAGTTGAACCAATTAAGGAAGTTGAACCAATTAAAGTAGTTGAACCAATAAAAGTTGTTGAACCAATTACATATTTAGTTGATAACTCTATTACAGAACCTGAATTTATATATAATGTGGTTGTTGGATGTTATAGTATTAATAAATTAAAAACAGCAATCAGGTTTAAAAATAAAATAAATCGAATTGGTTTTAACGCAAAAATATATTTATCAAAAGATTCAAAATACTACAGGGTAATTACATTAACTACCGAACAAGAGAATTTAGCATTGAAAATGTTAAGGAAATCAAGAAGAGAAATAGACCGTTCTTCATGGCTTTATTTGTACAATAAACAATAAAATGTAGATAAAAGCCCCTTTTGGGGCTTTTATTTTATATACTAAGTTGTAATTTAGCATATTCAAATTTTAAACTTTTTTACAATGAAAAACATCTTTATTATACTCATTTGTTTGGTTGCAAAATTTTCAGTTGCTCAATCAAAAAAGCCAGCAACTCAAC
>JBIILW010000182.1:0-4645 GCA_044338265.1 Bacteroidia bacterium
ATACGCACATTTATCTACTGGAAATTACAATGGAATGACCGCAAAAATTTACAGTGATTTTGCTATTTTTACTAAAGATGAGCGCATATCAAATGAGTTAGAAATGTTAAGTGACCAATTGTTTTTAAACATGAAACGTGGAGTTTATAAGCACTTATTAATAGCGCCTGATAACATGAAACGTAGGTTTTTAGAAATGATAGATACCGAAATTTCAAATAAAAAAGAAGGTAAGTCCGCTTATATCATTGCTAAAATGAATAGTTTGGTTGACAATGATGTGATAAAAAAATTATATGATGCAAGTAGGGTAGGAGTAAAAATTCAATTAATAGTGAGAGGAGTTTGTTCTTTGCTTCCAGGTGTAAAAGGATTAAGTGAAAACATAGAAGTAATCAGTATCATTGACAAGTTTTTAGAGCATGCACGTGTGTATATTTTTTGTAATAATGGCAGCGAATTAATTTATTTGGCCAGTGCCGATTGGATGAGCAGAAACTTAACTAATAGAATAGAATGTGCTTTCCCTATTTATAATCCTGAAATTAAAAATACCATCAAAACAATCATCAATTTGCAATTAAACGATGAATGTAAAGCCAGAAGAATTAACGAACATGGCGAAAATGATTATCAATTAAGTGATTGTAAAAACAAAAAAAGTAGTCAGATTGAAACCTATAATTATTTAAATGAAATATATAAAAAAGGGGAATAATTAATTTAAAATATGAACTTCACAAAATTCCCAAATATTGATTTTACTGCGCTTCGCAACGAATTAAATCCTGAAACTCCTGCATTATTTGGGAGTTTAAATGCGCAGCAAATGATAGAACATGTAAGTTTAATTTACGATTATGTATTATCGAATAATAAAGTGAAGGTATTAACACCAGCCGATAAAATTGAAAAAGTAAAGCGTGCTTTTTTATGGTCGGAGGGAGGTTTCAAACGAGGAATTACCAATGAATTTACTGAAAGTTTATCGTTTGAATGCACCTTATCAAACTTAGCATTGGCCATTGATGAATATGAAAAACGACATCAATTGGTTGCAAATGCAATCAAAGAAAATGCGATTGTTGATAAAACACATCCAATTTTTGGTTTATTAAATACAGAGGAATGGACACAATTTTTTACCAAACATACTTGGCATCATTTTAATCAGTTTGGATTGGTGAAATAAAAAATTATAATTTATCTATTTTTCTTAATTCATTATACAACATATCGCGGGTGTTAATGGTAGCTCCATTTTTAAATTTCATTTTATAGGCTTCTCCGCTCATTGATGATTTGCTAGCTATTAAGTCAATAAAATCTTTGGCGGTTTTTACCTTGTTTCCTGCTTTTTTACGTTTCATTCTTAAATGGTCAGCGGCTTCTTTTGCTGGGTATTCTGTTCCATTTCTAATAAATATGGCTTCACTTTTTTCTATGTAATAAATGAGCTTTTCTATTTTTTGTTCTTCTGAAACACTTTGTAAAATGGAATAAGGTAAAGCAGAAAATGTTTTGGCCTCTATTTTATTTGCCAATAAAAGTGTAAAAATTATCAATAGTTTATTCATATTTGCCATTATTATTATTTGCAATAAAAACATTTTTTGTAAATTATATTCTAAATAATTTTTAAATAAAATTCATGCATACCATTCCACCATTATTTTTAGTTTTTCCTTTTGTATTATTATTACTTTTAATAGCCATTGGTCCAATATTCCTTGAAAAATTTTGGCACCATCATTTTTCAAAAGTTAGTGTAGGTTTAGGTGCATTTGTGTTTTTATATTATGGCTTTGCAATGGATAATTTTACCCATCCTTTGGAAACCATTGGTGAATATATTTCCTTTATCAGTTTGCTTACCATTTTGTTTGTTGCAAGTGGAGGCATTTATGTTTTTGTAGATATTGAAAGTAAGCCAATCAATAATATTTTGTTTTTATTATTGGCAGCAATTCTAACCAACTTACTAGGAACTACTGGTGCTTCGGTATTGTTAATCAAACCATTTATGCGCATTAATCGCTATCGTTTAAAGCCATATCATATTGTTTTCTTCATTTTTATTGTATCTAATTTGGGTGGATTATTAACTCCAATTGGAGATCCTCCTTTGTTTATGGGTTACTTAAAAGGCGTTCCTTTTCAATGGACTTTTATTCATTTATTGCCCAAATGGATTGTTGGCATTGCAGGTATTTTATTTGTTTTCTTTTTGGTAGATAGAAAAAATACGCAATTAGACGATGTAGATGTGAGCGCACATTACACCAATAAAATTATTATCAATGGTAAGAAAAATTTTATTTGGTTGGCCATTGGAATCATCAGTATTTTTATTGATCCAAATTTAATTGATGGACTGCCACACATTGCCATTGATGGCAAAAAAATATCATTTATTCGTGAAATTATTCAATTAAGTGCTGCATTCTTTTGTTTTAAGTTAAGCAATAAAAAAGCATTAGAAAGCAATGAATTTTCATTTGATCCAATTAAAGAAGTGGCATGGTTATTTATTGGCATATTTTTAACCATGATTCCTGCTTTGCAATGGTTGGAACACATGGCTCAAAACCCAGAAATAAGCAGTAAAATTTCTGTAAGCGTTGCCTATTGGTTCAGTGGTGCATTTTCGTCAGTGCTCGACAATGCGCCTACTTATTTAAATGTATTTGCTGTGGTACTTGCAAAGTTTGGATTTAGCATGGATAACATGAATGATGTAAAGGAATTTTTGAAAACGGATCACATCAATTTTCTATCGGCATTGTCTACTGGCGCGGTATTTTTTGGCGCCATGACTTATATAGGAAATGGTCCTAATTTTATGGTTAAATCCATTGCTGATAAAGCAGGAGTAAAAATGCCCAGTTTTGGTGATTATATTTTTAAGTATAGCATACCCTATTTGCTACCAGTTTTAGTAGTGGTTTGGTTAGTATTTTATTTTTAGTAATGTTTAGTGCCTACGGCACAATTTCCCAAAAAGCCTCGTAGAGGCGATACTATTGTAAGAAAACAAACAAGACTTTCTAAAAGCCTCGTAGAGGCGATACTATTGTAAAACAAAATATACCCTACCAACTAAAGCCTCGTAGAGGTGACACAACACCAACAAATCTCAAATCTCTATTTCAAATTCCCTATCACTAAAAATACCTGTCTGGATTCGACAAGCTCACCATGACAACTTTAATTCTTATTTTAAATATACTGTCACCCTGAGCGGAGTCAAAGGGTAATTTACAACATGTTAATTAATTGAAAAACCTGTCTGGATTCGGCAAGCTCAACGACACAAAACATTGTCACCCTGAGCGTAGTCGAAGGGCAACATCCAAAATTATTTTATTCCTCTCGCTTTTTGCATCAAGTTCAAATCATTGTTTTCACCACGTCCAACTTTTTTAGTTTTATAAATATCAAAGCGTGATGTTGCAATAGTTATTGGCCAAGTATTATTGAATTCATCAATATCGGCTGTTTCGCGGTATGGGTCAATAACAATTGATTTTACTTCTTTATTTTTAGCAAATGTTTTGGTGAAATTAGTTTCATTTTTACGCCAAATATATGCACTAATTTGATCTATTTCATTGGTGCCATCAGTATAATTCCATTGAATAATTACAGGCATTACACAGCCACCTTTATTGCTAAAATTTAATTCGTAGTAATAATTATTTTCTAATACTTTACTTTCCTCTGGAGTTAAAAGTGTCAATCTTTCATTTACATTTTTAGTTGTTTCTAAAGGAAAATCTGCTGTTTTAGCCTTGTTGTAAAAGTAAAAATCTCTAAGCGTAGTATCTACATCTACTAAAAAAGTCATGCCACTTTGTTTGTTTCTAATTTTTGAAATAAACTCAAATTCTACAGGAATGTCTCTCCTTTTAGTAGTAACCATTTTTTCAGGAATTTCTTTGGTGTTATTTACCCTTATTAAACTTACTGAATCTAAACTAATATCTACTGGGTCAATGTCGTAAAACCAAGCTCTCCAATACCAATCTAAATCTACACCAGAAGCATCTTCCATGGTTCTGAAAAAGTCGGAAGGAGTGGGGTGTTTAAATTCCCATCTTTGTGCGTATTGTTTAAATGCATAATCAAATAATTCACGCCCCATTACAGTTTCTCTTAATATATTTAAAGCAGTTGCAGGTTTTCCATAAGCATTTGCACCAAAATTATTGATATTTTCACTATTAGTCATAATAGGTTCTAATTGGTCTTTACTCAATTTCATGTAATCTACTATTTTATGAGCAGGTCCTCTTCCGGCAGGATAATTATTATCAAATTCTTGTTCCGTTAAAAATTGTACAAAGGTGTTCAAACCCTCATCCATCCAGCTCCATTGGCGTTCATCGCTGTTAATAATCATTGGAAAAAAGTTATGTCCCACTTCGTGAATAATTACGCCTATCATACCATATTTTGTGCGTTCAGCATAGGTTCCATCAGCTTCTGTTCTACCATAATTAAAACAGATCATAGGATATTCCATTCCACTTGCAGCCTCTACACTGATGGCAGTTGGATATTGGTAATTTACCGTAAATTTAGAATATGTTTTAATGGTATGCGCCACTACTTTTGTTGAGTATTTACTGTATAAACCATACGA
>JBIILW010000183.1:0-4641 GCA_044338265.1 Bacteroidia bacterium
TTCCTCCTACAGAAATTGTAATAATTGGCGCAGGAACAGTAGGGGAATATGCTGCAAAAGCTGCTTTAGGAAAAGGGGCAACAGTTAAAGTTTTTGATTATTCTTTATCGAAATTACGCAGGATTCAAGAAAATTTACGACAAAGTATTTTTACAAGTTTATTACACCCAAAAATTATTTGCAAAGCATTACAAACTGCCGATGTAGTTATTGGTTGTATGCGAAGCGAAGATGGTAGAAGTCCAATAATTATTACTGAGGAAATGGTGAGTAATATGAAACCAATGTCGGTAATTATAGACGTAAGTATAGACCAAGGAGGAATATTTGAAACAAGTGAAATTACATCTCATAAAAACCCAACATTTACTAAACACGATGTAATTCATTATTGTGTTCCAAATATTACAAGTAGAGTTTGCCGCACTGCTAGTTATGCTTTAAGCAATGTTTTTACTCCTTTGTTGCTAAAACTTGCCGATGCAAAAGACATTCCATCGTTTTTATATAATAATGCTGGCGCCAGAAATGGAGTTTATGTTTATAGAGGAAATTTAACCAATAAACATATTGGTAAAAGATTGAATATTTACCATAAAGATTTAGATTTATTACTTTCTGCACATATTTAATAAATGGCATTACATTTCTACAAAATTTACGATTTCAAATTACACGGAACCGAACCTCAAGTCATTAACTCGGTTAGAACAATAGACATTGAAGGTAAACGAATTTGTTTAACAAGACTTCATGATGGATATTTTGCCATGGACGATAAATGTCCGCATGCAGGAGCGCCATTAGGTTCAGGAAAATGCGATGAAAACGAACAAGTAGTTTGCCCAATTCACCGATATAAATATAACCCAAGAACGGGAAAAGGTAACGGCAATCAAGGCGATTATGTTGATGTTTATCCAACTCAAATAAAAGATGATGGGGTATATATTGGCCTAAATATTAAATGGTGGAAGAAATTTTTGTAACTTTTTAAATGTTTTTATAAAATAATTTTAAATTATAATTTTATATAACTTTTGTACTTTTGATTTCTAAAAGAATTAATTATGAAACGGTTAAATATATTTTTCACCATCTTTTGTTTTATTATAATTACCAAAACTTTTGCTCAAAATAACAAAGAGTTTTTTACTGCTATGCAATTAGGGATTGCCAATTCAGAATACAAGAATTACAAAACCAATGGCTTAAATATAAGTTTTGATAAAACCTACGGAAATTATGAATTTGGTTTAATAACGAATACTTACTTGAAAGAAAATATCAATGATGAATATAACTTACCTAACCAAAAGTTGAATTTTTATACGATGGATATCGGTATAAAAATTCATCGCCTTATTTTTAAGAGTAAAAGCAATAAAAGCAGTCTTTTGGGTGGACTAATTAATGGTTTAGCCACTTCCCAAATTTTTAAGGGAGAAGCCGATGGAATGAATTATGTTTTTCCCCCTAAATATGGGAATGTGTTATTGTCAAACTCATATTGTTATTTTATAAGTCCAAGTATAAATTTGGAATATGTAATTATAAAGAACAAGTTAGCGATTTATAATCATTTTCAATATAAATTTTTGTTTGGCAATACTTCTTTTTCAAATACTACTGATTTAAGTAAATTTTCAATGTCGTTTGGTGTAAAGCTTTTATTATAGAAATTAGAAAGTATAATCTTCATGAAGGCTACTTATTTAAAACATAAGTAGCCTTTATATTTTAAATAAGGTTAGTTTTTATCACTTTTGATATAAATAAATTTCACTTTGTAATTTCAATTAATTATTCAACATTGCATCTTTAAAAAAAATATGAAATCAGATATAGAAATTGCACGTGAAGTAAAACTTCAACCCATTCAAAAAATTGCTGAAAGCATAGGAATTTCAGAAGACCAAATAGAGCAATACGGTAAGTATAAAGCTAAAATTACATTTGATTTTGATGAACAAAAAATTGCTCAAAGCAATTTGATTTTAGTAACTGCCACTACTCCAAACAAAAGTGGAAGTGGTAAAACTACTACTTCGGTAGCCTTAGCTCAAGGTTTAAATAAAATAGGTAAAAAAGCCATTGTTGCATTGCGCGAACCTTCTTTAGGTCCTTGCTTTGGAATGAAAGGTGGTGCTGCAGGCGGAGGTTATAGCCAAGTATTGCCAATGGAAGATATTAACTTGCATTTTACAGGCGATTTTCACGCCATTACTTCGGCTAATAATACCTTAGCTGCTTTGGTTGATAATTACCAATATTTCAATAAAAATAATCCGAATGGTTTAAAGCAAATTTTATGGCGCAGGGTACTTGATGTAAATGATCGTTCGTTGCGTTATATGTTAAGTGGATTAAATGGTTCTACCAATGGAATTCCAACTGAAACAGGTTTTGATATTACGCCTGCCTCCGAAATTATGGCTATCTTTTGTCTATCTACTTCGTTAGATGATTTACGCAAAAGAATTGAAAATATTTTGTTGGGTTATAAATACGATAACACACCTTTTTATGTAAAAGATTTAGGAGTAGCCGGTGCTTTGGTTACTTTGTTAAAAGATGCATTTCAACCTAATTTAGTGCAAACCATTGAAGGCGGAGCAGCATTTATACATGGTGGTCCTTTTGCTAATATTGCGCACGGTTGTAACAGTATTATGGCTACAAAAGCTGCCATGCAACATGGTGAATACGCAGTAACTGAAGCCGGTTTTGGTAGCGATTTAGGCGGTGAAAAGTTTTTAAATATAAAATGCCGTGCTGCAGGAATTAGTCCTAAAGCTACTGTTTTGGTTACAACTACTCAGTCTATAAAATTACACGGAAAGGTTGACGAAAAACTCATTAAGCAACCCAATATGGATGGCTTAAAAGCAGGTATTAGAAATGTAGAACGCCATATAGAAAGTTTACAACAATTTGGACAAACTGTAATTGTTGCTTTAAATAAATTTGGTTTCGATACCGATGAAGAAGTTAACTTTATAGAAAATTGGTGTAAAGAAAAAGGTGCTCATTTTGCCATCAACGAAGGCTTTGCAAATGGTGGAAATGGTGCAGTAGAATTGGCCAAAAAAGTGGTTGAAATAGTGGAGAATAATCCAAGTAAACCTATTAACCATACTTATAATTTGAATGATTCTATTGAAGAAAAAATTAAAAGTATTGTTACAAAAATATATAAAGGAAGTAGCATAACTTTAGGTAAAAATGCCAAAGCTGCTTTAAAGAAAATTACAGATTTAGGTGCTGATAAATTGCCAGTTTGTATTGCTAAAACACAATTCAGTTTTACTGATAATGCTGCTCAAGTGGGTGCTGCCGAAGGATTTAATATTCATATTGAAAACTTGGTATTGAACAATGGTGCTGGCTTTATCGTTGCAGTTGCAGGTGAAATAATGCGCATGCCAGGTTTACCAAAAGAACCCGCTGCCATGGTGATTGATTTTGTAAATGGTGAAATTACTGGCTTAAGCTAAGGTTGATAAGTTAATTAGTTTAGAAGTTGATTAGTTTATAAGTTAATGGGTTAAACTAATTTATTCAAACTCCGTCAGACGCATTGTTGGGCATTGCTTGGCAATCGTCAGACGGATTTTTTCGCAAAAACTTAACAAACAATTTATCAATACAACAATATAACTCTTTCATAATTCTTAGCATCATTGCGATCACGCCAAAGCGTAAGAAACAATCTCAAAGAGCATAAAGTGAGATTGCTTTGTGCTTCGCAATGACGTTTTTTTTCGTCCCCGGTTGGTGTCCTTACCAATCGGAATGGAGTGCTTGGTAAGGATATCAAACACGGACAAATATAAATATATAAAATTGCCAGCAGCTAGAAGCCAGCTGCCAGAAGCCATAAGCATGCAAAACATTCAACAACTCCAATCCGGAGAATTAATAGGAACCAAACATTTAAAATTTTCGTGTGGATTAACTGCATTTCCATTAGAAATTTTAGACCTAGCCGATACCTTAGAAATATTAGATTTATCGAATAATCAATTGGAAAGTTTACCCAATGATTTTGGAAAATTACATCAACTAAAAATTGCTTTTTTCTCCGATAATAATTTTACTGAATTGCCTAGTGTTTTAGGACAATGTAAAAACTTAGAAATGGTTGGTTTTAAGTCGAATAAAATTACTAAAATTAACCAAGATACTTTTCCTGAAAAGTTACGTTGGCTCATACTTACTAATAATTTTATTGAAGAAATTCCAGCTTCTTTTGGTAAATGTAACCGAATGCAAAAATTAGCTTTAGCGGGTAATCAAATAAAACAGTTACCAGCAGAAATGGCTAATTTGAAGAACTTAGAATTGATTCGAATTTCTGACAATTTATTAACTGAAATACCGAGTTGGATTTTTGAATTACCCAAACTTTCGTGGATAGCGTTTGCAGGAAATCCGGTAAGTGAAATGGAACAAATAACGCATTCATTAAGTGGAATAGATTGGAATCATTTGGATATTCAAAATGTTTTAGGACAAGGAGCATCTGGTGTTATTTCAAAAGCAATTTTACATGATGAAGAAGTAGCGGTAAAAGTTTTTAAAGGTGATGTTACCAGTGATGGATTGCCATTGAATGAAAAAAATGCTACCATGGCTGCA
>JBIILW010000184.1:0-4597 GCA_044338265.1 Bacteroidia bacterium
AAAAAGTACAAATTAGCTGAAGCTAAAAAATCACTTTTGTTATCAGCTAATTTCTTTAATTCATCAAACGATTTGGTTTGAATAGTTACTAAACTAGAAATATTTTCTACTTTCTTACTTAAATCATTGATGACTTCTGCATCATTAAAACCTTCAGCTAATTTGTACTTTTTATCGTTTGGATTAAACTTTGGTTTGAAATTAACAGGATCGGCTTCAAAAATACTTCTATAAATTTTTGCATCTCTATCTTGTAACTCTCCAAGCACTGTACTGAGCTCTCCAACACGCATTTGTAGTCTGCGTAATTGTTCTTTATATTGTATATTTTCGCGAACTAATATTTTTTCTTTAGGTGAATCGATAAAGCTATAAAGGGCTAAAACCATGATTGCACCTGATACCAACGAGGCAGATAGAAACCCAAAAACGCGCCAAATTACCGTGGTAAAACTGGTGCGAACTTTTTCAAAGTCGAGCTTATTTGGATTATAAAAGTATTTTATCTTTGCCACGCTTTTTTATTATGAATAAAAAATATTATTTTGAAGCCTTGCTTCATCTTATAATATTTAATTTAGCATGAGGCGAAAATATTAATTTAAACCAATTTTTTAGCATTACCATTACAAGAATTTTTATAACTTACATGACATCAGCAGAAATACGCAAACAATTTTTAGATTTTTTTGAAAGTAAAGGGCATACAATTGTCCAATCAGCACCAATTGTTGTTAAAAACGACCCAACTTTAATGTTTACCAATGCAGGTATGAACCAATTTAAAGATTGGTTTTTGGGAAATGAAACACCAAAATTCAAACGTGCTGTTGATACTCAAAAATGTTTGCGTGTTAGCGGAAAACACAATGACTTAGAGGAAGTGGGTGTAGATACATACCACCATACCATGTTCGAAATGTTGGGAAATTGGAGTTTTGGCGACTATTTTAAAAAGGAAGCCATTGAATGGGCTTGGGAGTTATTGGTTGATGTATATCAATTACCCAAAGATAGACTTTACGTAACTGTTTTTGAAGGTGATGCCAAAGAAGGTTTGGCTTTTGACCAAGAAGCTTATGATAATTGGAAACTATACATTGCCGAAGACAGAATTTTAAACGGAAACAAAAAAGATAATTTTTGGGAAATGGGCGATACGGGCCCATGTGGCCCATGTTCTGAAATTCACATTGATTTACGTCCAGACGCTGAACGTGCTTTAATTGATGGAAAAACTTTGGTAAATAATGACCATCCGCAAGTGATAGAAATTTGGAACAATGTGTTCATGGAATTTAACCGAAAAGCAGATGGAAGCTTAGAAAATTTACCTGCCCAACATGTGGATACTGGAATGGGTTTTGAGCGTTTGGTGCGTGCCATTGAAGGTAAAACAAGTAATTATGATACCGATGTTTTTGTGCCAACCATTCAATTCATAGAAAATTTTTCGAATATAAAATACCAATTTAGCGATAGCAAACAAGACATTGCTATGCGTGTAATGGCTGATCATATTCGTGCCATCAGTTTTGCCATTGCCGATGGGCAATTGCCAAGCAATAATGGTGCGGGCTATGTAATTCGTAGAATTTTACGTAGAGCGGTTCGTTACCAATACCAATTTTTAGGAATAAAAGAACCGTTTATGTGTAAATTGACTTTGTTAATTGCTGAAAGCTTTAAAACTGTTTTCCCTGAATTGCATGCGCAAAAAGATTTTGTGAGCAAAGTAATCAAAGAAGAAGAAGTTGGTTTTTTAAGAACCATTTCTAATGGAATGGCTATTTTGAATACTAAATTTGATACTGATGAAAAAGTAATTTCTGGAGATTTTGCATTTCAATTATCAGATACTTTTGGTTTTCCACTGGATTTAACTCAATTAATTGCTAGAGAAAATGGATTTACAGTAGATGAAGCAGGTTTTCAAAAAGCATTAGAAGAACAGAAAGTTCGTTCTCGTAAAGCAACTGAGTTAACAACTGATGATTGGGTTTTAATAGGTGAGGAAACACCAACTGTTTTCCTTGGTTACGACCAAACAGAAGCTGAAATTCAAATTATCAAATACCGAAAAGTGAAGGCCAAAGGAATAGAAAGCTACCAATTGGTTTTTAACCAAACTCCTTTTTATCCTGAAGGTGGCGGACAAATTGGTGACGCAGGTTTTATTGGAAATATTAACGATAAAATTGAAATCATTGATACCAAAAAAGAAAACAATTTAATTATACATTTCTGCGAAGAATTACCTGAAAACATTGAGGCTAGCTTCACTGCGACTGTTGATACAAACAAGCGAAAATTAACAGAAAACAACCATTCAGCTACACATTTATTACATGCTGCTTTGCGCCAAGTTTTAGGAACGCATGTGGCACAAAAAGGAAGTTTGGTAAACAATGAAAATTTACGTTTCGACTTTTCTCATTTCTCGGCCATGACCAAAGAGGAAATAGCAAAAGTGGAGCAAATTGTAAATAATAAAATACGTGAAAATATAGTTTTAGAGGAACGTAGAAGTGTGCCAATAGAAGAAGCAAAGTCATTAGGAGCTATGATGCTTTTTGGTGAAAAATATGGCGATTCAGTTCGTGTGATTACTTTTGATGAACAATACAGTCGTGAACTTTGCGGTGGAACTCATGTAAAAGCTACTGGACAGATTGGATTATTTAAAATAGTAAGTGAAGCTGCTGTGGCTGCTGGAGTTCGTAGAATTGAAGCCATTACTGCTGATGCTGCTCAAGAATTAGTTGATAGTTGGCAGTTGTCGGTTGAAAGTTTAGAAAAAACGTTTAGCTCAAAAGACATTTTAAAATCAGTGAACCAATTAATCAATGAAAAAGCTGACTTATTGAAGAAATTAGAAGTTTTTGAAAATGAAAAAACCATAGCAATCAAAACAAATATTAAATCCGAAATTAGAAATTCGAATGGCGTAAATGTATTGATTCAACTAATAACTATTTCCAATGCAGAGCAATTGAAAAACTTATCGTTTCAGTTAAAAACCGAAGTGGAAAATTTATTTTGTGCGTTGGGTTGTGTGTTAAATGAAAAGCCCATGTTGAGCGTTATTATTAGCGACAATTTAGTAAAAGAAAAGGCTTTGCATGCTGGAAACATTATCAAAGAATTGGCCAAAGAAATTAAAGGCGGGGGCGGAGGTCAACCGTTTTATGCAACTGCTGGTGGTAATGATGTAAATGGTTTGCAAGCTGCTTTAGAAAAAGCGAAAGGCCTGATTTTATAAAAATAAAAATATAGAAATTTGGTAATTGATGCGGAGTTGAAATTACTTCGCTCTTCTAATTGAGTTTTTTAAAACCACATAGATACATAGAATACATAGACTAATTCGATGTATCCATGTGGTTCATTTTTTTATTAACTAATAGCATTATTGGTTTTCATTGATTCATTTTCCCGAAGAATTTAGCCAAAAAAAAGACAGATAATAAATTACCTGTCTTTCTTTTTGATTCGAAGTTAAAAAACTATCTAATAGTTTGAACTCTAACTGCGTTAATACCTTTTTTTCCACTTTCTGTTTCAAATTGTACTTTATCATTTTCTCTAATTCTGTCGATTAGACCTGATGAATGTACGAAAATGTCTTCGCCACCTTCTGATGGACTGATAAAACCAAATCCTTTTGTTTCGTTAAAAAACTTTACTGTTCCTTCTTGCATTGTATTAATATATTAAATAAGAGCGCAATTTAGGTTTAATAAATTCATATGCAAGTATTTTCTTCATTATTAGCTATTTTTTTAGTAAAAAGTGGTGATTATATTTTTAAGTACTTTATAGTCAATGATTTATTTTTATACTAAATAATTTTTATGCTTATTAACTATAAAATCAAGAACTGACTGGACTGAAACAGGCAATAGAATTGTAAAAATACAACATGACAATTTTATATTTGACATAGTATTATATATTCGTGAAAATTTAGCAATATGATGAAAAAACTCTTATTTTTTATATTTACCAGCCTATTTATAGTTAATGCCAATGCCCAAACAGGAAAAGCACAGTCTATATTATTAAGTGCAAGTTCACTTGGAAATGGTGGTGTTCGACTAACTTGGCCTCAAATAAACTATAATGGTCAGTATAAAATTTATAAGCGAATTAACTTTACAGATGAAAATTGGGGTACAAATCCATATGCAACTGTTGCAGGAAACACCAATGGTTTTACAGACAGTACAGTAAAAATAGGAGAGGCTTTTGAATACCGTGTTTTTAAAGCAAGTACTTTAAACAATGAAGCATTAGGATATATTTATGCTGGAAATAAATTAGTTGAAAAGTTAACATATGATGGTTTGATTTTATTGGTTGATAGTAATTATAAAATTCCTGTTGCCAATCAAATTAATCAATTGGTAAAAGATTTAACTGCTGAAGGATATCAACTAAGTGTTATCTATGCTGGTAGAAATCAAACACCACCAACTGTAAAAAAGTTAATACAAGCCACATATAATTCGATGGGTAAAAAAGTTAAAACGCTTTTTATTTTAGGACATGTTCCTGTACCTTATTCAGGTTATTTCTCAACTGATGGACAAGCTCC
>JBIILW010000007.1:0-15935 GCA_044338265.1 Bacteroidia bacterium
CTGCAATAATTGCCAAACAAGAACTGCTGGTACTTTCAGTCCAGGAGTAGAAGTTTATACACTTGAAGGAGAAGCCAATTTATCGAGTATTCCTACCGCTTGTTGCAAAGTGGGTCTGCAAGCAAGCACTTGTTGTAGAAGTAACTATATACAAACAATTATGCCTGGTTCATATTTTATTACTTGTGATTTAAATAGGTGTCAAACTACTTGTAATTCTGCACCAGTATTTACCAATGATGCCTTAGCGGTTGCATGTAATGGAATTGATTTTGTTTATAATTTAGGTGCCATTGATATAGATGGTGATTCATTAAGTTATGCTTTTGGTGCGCCATTAAGCGACTTGAACACTCAAGCAACTTATATTGCTCCTTATTCAGCTTCTTACTTAATTCCATTTTTTGGAGCTCCCAATGCAAATGCAGGTTATCCTGCCGGAATGCGCATTGACCCTGTAACTGGAGATATATTGTTTAGGCCAACTTCTGTTATTAACACATTTTTAGTGATAGAAGTTACGCAATGGAAATTAGTAGCTGACGTTTGGACTAATGTAGGCAAAACCAGAAGAGATTTAGAATTTCGAACACTGGCTTGTTCAAGCAATAAAATTCCCATTTTAAAAACATATAAAAATGGTGTTTTACAAAATGGAATTCAAAATTTTGTGGCGTATGCAGGTCATCAATTTTGTATTGATATTGTTGCACAAGATCAATCACTCACAGCAGATTTAACAGCAACCGACAGTACTGATATAAAATGGAACAATCCTGGCTCCGTTGACAATACCATGAGCAATGCCACATTTACCAGAAATTATATTTTAGCCAATCGGGCAATAAATGGCCCAAAAGCCGATAGTTTTAAATTTTGTTGGACTCCACCAATCAGTGCAGTGAGGTCATTACCGCACTTGTTTACAGTAAGTGGAAGTGATAGAAATTGTCCGCTCCGTGCAGTGTTTACTCGTGGAATAACCATTCAAGTTCAAACACCAAAAATGGTGATTAACGAAACCACCAAAAAAGTATTTTGTAATAATAAAACCACCATATTTAACGTAAACTATAGTGCCAACGGTGTGAATCTTTTAAGCAATAATGTTTTTACGGTTCAACTTTCAGATTCAGTAGGTTCATTTGCCAATGCAACAACCATTGGAACTAAAACAGCTATAGACACTGTTGGCTTTATTCCTGTTGCTATTCCAACAAGTTTATTTGTAAACAAAAATTATAAAATAAGGGTAAATTGTAGTTCAGATACAGTAAATTTAGGAACTCCTTTTGTCATTAGTTTTGTGGTTGGTTTTAGTACGCCAGTAATTACCAATAACCGAGATTCGTTTTGCAAAGGATTAGTAAGTACTTTTAAAGTTACTCCAAACACGTCAGGCTTAACTTTTAAATGGTTAAAAAATAATGCCATCATGGCCAATGAAACCAAAGATAGTTTGTTGGTAGATTCAGCATATTCGTATAGAGCAATTGTTAGCAATGCTGGATGTTCGGATACTTCCAATGCCAAGTATTTAACGGTTTATCCAAAACCAATTGTTAACTTCACCGCTCCTACTTATGTTTGTTTAAAAAATGCAAATGCTAACATTAATTTATTAAATACTTCAAGCATTAATTCAGGCACCATGAGCTATAATTGGAAGTACAGTGATAATACTACATCCAATTTATCTAACCCAAGCAAAACCGTAACTGATACAGGAAACTTAATAGTTAAATTAATTGTAACTAGCAATAATGGTTGCGAAGATTCAATGAGCAAAACAGTAAATATTCGCAAATCGCCAGTAGCTTTATTTTATACTTACGATACTGCACAATGTATTACCAATAATTATTTTGAGTTTTGGAACCAATCAGATGACAATGGTTTAAGTAAACAATATACTTGGAATTTTGGAGTTGGAAATAATGTAATATCAAATAATTTAATTCGGTATTTTTCATATAATTATGCAGGAACTTATATGGTAAAATTAATTGCTTTATCAAGCAACTTTTGTGCAGATACTACAACCCAATTGGTGATTGTTGCAGATAAAGCAACTGCAGTAAATTTTACAATTAATAAAACTGCTCAATGCTTAAGTAATAACAACTTTATTTTTACCAATCAAAGTACACCAAACAACAGTTCATTAAAGTACAAATGGGATTTTGGAAATGGTGATACTTCTACGCTACAATCGCCAACATATCATTATAATATGTTGGGTGGAACATCAGTAAAATTAGTAGTTACCGCCAATAATGAATGTTTAGATTCTATTACTAAATTTATTTCTGTAAATGCAGAAGCCGTAGCTAATTTTTCTATTGCTAATGCAACACAATGTTTAACAGGAAACAACTTTAGTTTTACAAATTCAGCCACCAATTCAAACACGCAAACTTGGAGCTTTGGCGATTTAAGTACTTCATCTGTTTTAAACCCAACAAAAAAATATGCCACCGCTGGAAATTTTGCTGTAAAATTAGTAGCCAAAAACAATGCAAATTGCAATGATTCCATTACAAAAACAGTAACTGTAAATGCACAACCAACCATTGGAAACATAACAGGAAACATTATTCCAAATTCTATTTCAACACCTTTTACCTATTCGGTATTAAGTCAAGCAAACAGTAACTATAATTGGTTTGCCACCAACGGAACCATTCAAAACGGACAGGGAACTAATGCAATAAGTGTTTTATGGACAAGCCTTGGAGCTGGTAATTTAATGGCTAAAATCACCAACATTAATGGCTGTATTGATTCAACTATTTTACCAATAAATATATCGGTTGGTATTAATAATTTAAGTTTAGATAACGATTTAAATGTTTATCCAAATCCAACCAAAAGTAGCATTATCATTACCAATAAAACCAATTTGGTTGGTAAAAAATACAACATTACAAACTTGGTAGGACAAATATTAATAAGCGGCAAATTGAATATTGATGAAACCATTGTAAACCTAGAAACATTGCAAAGTGGCATGTATTTATTAAGTATTGACGGCATGAATAAACAAAGCATAAAGGTAATAAAGGAATAAAGGAAATTCGAAGAAAACGTAGAGACGCGATGCTTCGCGTCTTTAAAACAATGTATTAACGCAATTTATTGCATCTAAAACATATAAACGCAAAACAATTATTACAGCAGAGACGCGAAGCATCGCGTCTCTACCATGCAATCAGGAAATAATTATTGTAAACAGAAAACAATTAAAATGGATAAATACATAAACAAATACCTAATACCTTCTGCCCGATTAAAAAATTGGAATTATGGAAATGAAGGTTCGTATTTTGTTACTATTTGTACTAAAAACAGATTGCATTATTTTGGTGAAATTTATAATGGTGAAATGCAACTTAATAAAATAGGAGAACTGGTTGAATCTGAATGGTTGCAAACATTTAAATTAAGGTCAGATATGGCATTAGAGTTGGGTGAATTTATAGTAATGCCAAACCATTTTCATGGAATTATTATCATAGGAAACAATGAATACAATTCAACGGTAAATTTTCAACTTGATGAAATAAAATTTGAATCACAAGCTAAAAATTTAGCATCTATTATTCGTGGATTCAAATCAGCTGTAACCACAAAAGTTAAAAAAAATTGTTATGATAATGATTTAATGCATGTTCATTGTCAAGACCCTAAACATTGCGTATCTAAGGTATGGCAACCACGTTTTCATGACCATATTATTCGTGATGAAAATTCATTTGAACGTATTCAAAATTACATTGTTAATAATCCGAAGAATTGGAAAGAAGATAAATTTTTTAGCGCTTAGAAACAAAGCAAGGCATCGCGCCCCTACTAAAAATCCAAACCTAAGGCAAAATAATAAATTGGTTTTTTAGCAACTTCAGCATCTTGAATTCCCCAAGCGGTATCAAAACGAACAAAATAACCCAATAATACTGTTCTTAATCCACCTCCAAATCCCGCCACCAATGGATCGCGAACATTGGTAACTCGTGCTAAAACTGGGGTAATGTTAATGGTTTTTTGGTTAAAAGTATTGTCATCGCTGTACGGATTATTTCCTATCCAAGCAGAACCCAAATCAAAGAAAGGTACTACTTGAAAATTATTTAAAAACGAACTTCTAAGCGGACGATTGAAAGCATATTGGAAAATTGGAATGCGAATTTCTGTATTCAGTAATGCAAAATTATTTCCATTTCTAATATTTTGTTCAAAGCCACGCATGTTTGCTGCCAAAGCTTGAAACACATAATTTTCAGTGGTAGATGTGCTCGATTCGTTGTTAAACTTTGGGGCAATCCAGTTTTCTACTCCACCCAAATAATACACCACTTTAGCAGGCCCAAACGATGTGTTTGCTGTTAAACGCGTACACCAAATAATTTGTCTGTGAATTTTTTCATAATGCCTAGCATCAAAACCCACCGCATTTAGCTGCGTATTCCAATCATTGAAATTAGCATAGCGTTCATAAAAAAACTTTAAACGCGTTCCATTCCAAAGATTCATTCCACGAGGATGTGTGTTGTCAAAAACAAATTCTAATTTAGCTCCTAACCAATTGGTCACTCTATCGGGAACTTCCATCACTGCGGAACTCGAACCTTTTAAAATATCTCTATCAGTTCTACCAAAAATATTTAATCTAAAACTGCTAGTTGGTGAAATTGGATATTTTAAAATATACCTTAACTCGTGGCTATAACTTTTTACAGCATTATCGTTTTCAGCTACCCCACCACTTCTGCTCTGGCGATAAAAAACAAATTTATGATCTACTCGTTTTTTTAATGTTTCAAATGAAGCAAAATAATCAAATCCGCTTAAATCAAAACTTACCCTAACCCCACCTGTAAATCTATAATCTTCCATCAAATCAATCATGCCTAATTTGAACATTCCATTTAAACCAGGATTGAACATTTGCGCATTAGCACTTCCTATTGGCTGATAATAGGTATTGATGATGGAGTTGTCAATTTGAGTCACCACTTGATCAGCAAAAAAAGTAACATCATAAAACTTTGGCGTGCTAATTTTTAACCCTTTTTTCAAACTTTCATTCGCCATTCCTTTTGGAATAATTATATATGCCGGACGCTTGTATTCATCGGGTGTAAACTCACTCATAAAAAAGAATTGTGTGGTATCTTGCGCTATTCTTTCTTCGGTTTCTATTGGCTTTATATTATTAAATTCACCGTTATATGGTTCATTTATTTGCTCCGCAAAACTCCTAAAACATTTTACGCCACTTTCATATTGTTTATTGGTAACTCCGCTTTTAAGTCGATACATATTTGGATAGCTTTCTATTGGTTTGCTGGCTTCTTCAATGCTACGTTCCTGCGGACTTAATTTTATAAAATACTTATTGTTAAACAACATTAAGTCGTAAGTAGTTTTGGCCTGAGCCGATACATCGTGTGCTAAAATTCCTCTTTGGTAATTGGTAAGCGGATAAGTAGTCACCAAATCTTTATTATAAATAATGGTGTCTATTTTTTCAACTGTGCTATCCAGCACAATGCTTTTACCACGGTAAGAAAATGAAGTTCCACTCCAAGTAGGTTTGTCGGTATAAAGTAGCGTGTCCATTGACTTTTCGGTGTATTCAAAATACTTTATATACACCGCTGTAAAATCATATTCTTCGTCTAGCTTGGCCGCATAACGGTTTTTGGTTCCGTTATAATCACTGATATATGCATAATAATTTCGCTTATATTCTATCGGATTTGTTTCGTTGATATAAGGCGTTTTGGTCAATCGTTTGAGCATTCTTGTCTTTGGCGATTCGTCAATATCATATAAATAAACATCGTAATTATTATCATCGGCTAATTTCGTATTTACACCCATGCTCAAGGAATCAGTTGGACGATTAGAACTGAAAATTATTTTGCTAGAAGCATCTGTATATCTTGGACTGGCATCATCGTAAATATCGTTGGTAATTTGCCTTTCTTTTCTACTTGGAATATCATAGGTAAATATATCTGATTGACCTTTCCTGATGGCGCTAACCGCCAATGTTCGGCCATTATCACTGTAGTCAAAACCTGTGATTTTATCAAACTTAAGAAACTGTGAAACTTCTTTGGTTTTATTGGTTAAATCCAATGTTTTTAGCAACAATTTTCCTTTCTTTTCATAAACCATTGCCACTTTATCGCCACCTTGTTGCCAAGCAATAATTGGAAAACTATAATCGTATTCTAGTTGGTAATATTTCAATCCACCTTTCAGAATTTTCTTTAATTTGTTGGTTTTGGTATTCAATAACCAAACTTTATACTTACCATTTTTATTGCTTGTAAAACTTACATAATTCCCTTTGCTCGAAACCTTCATTTGGGGTTGAATGTATTGGGCCACTCTGCGTTTTATTTTCAGGTCAACCAAAGGCATATTTCGTCCTACATCTTCACGGTTATACATTTTTTGATAATACTCAAACCAATCTTTTTGAATTTGTTTAAATGTTTTATCATTGCACACATAACTCAAAGCACTTTCGTAATTTCGGGTAATACGAACGGCATAAATTACTTGCTTAATTACTTCTTCTGGGCGTTCATTATTATCTATTAAATATTTCCAAATACTGTGGCCAGCAAACACCGCATCTTTTTGGTTTAAACGGTTAAATTTCTTGAACTTTTTAGTTAAAATTCCATCCTTCATTCTATTGTCCATATCAGCATCCCAATCCTTGCTAATATAAGCAGTTAAGCCATGTAGGAACCATTCAGGTAAATTCAATAAAGCAGCATTTTGAATGCGTTCTTGTAAACTTCCACCATATAAAATTTCATTGATTAAAACCATGGCAATTCCTTCATTTAATTGCCTTGCAAAATCAGCATGATCACCATTAAAATACACGTAAATTTTATTGCTATTTACTTGCGTATATCCACCAGTATTTTGCGCCAAATCTTCCAACCCAAAATTACTTTGTTTTAAATCCGACAAAGTATTGAAGCAAATTATTTCTACTCGTCCGCTTAGCGGATGTTCCAATCTTTCTTCTAAAACCGAAAGTTTTTCGTTTACATATTTTAAACTAAAAGTAGCCAATTCTCGGCCACCACTGTAGTAATAAGCATCAAAGTTTTCAATGCGCAAATAGTTCCAATCAAACGGACCATATTGAACCCTGTTTTGACCAAAAGGAGTATTTATCCCTTGGCTAAATAACGAATTACTTAAACCAAAAAATAGTATAATTAAAAAATATTTTATTGAACGCATGCAGCTTTTTTACAAACACCAAAATTAAACGCAATTTTATAAATACAAAGTAATATTATTATAAAGTTTGCTAATTGATGTTGTTTTCTTGTAATTTGCGTAATAACAAATAAGTTTAAATTTTTTATGCAAACAAAAATTGAGTCTTACACAAAAAATAAAACCCATGTTTTTGGTATTCTAATCGTAGTATTTTTTTTAACTTTACTTTCTTTTTACCCAAGCATAAATAATGGTTTTACTAATTGGGACGATAATAAATACGTTACCGAAAACAAAGGGTTAGCACAAAATAAAATGACTGATTATTTTTTAAAAGATAAATTTGTTGCAAGTAATTTTCACCCCCTAACCATGATTTCTTTGACAATTGATTATTCCTTTGCCAAACTAAATCCAAAACAATACCATATAGTTAATTTAGTATTTCATTTATTGAATGTAATTTTGGTATTTGCATTCATTTATTTGCTTACAGGTTTTTGGCAATGTGCTAGTTTGGTTGCATTATTATTTGGAATTCATCCCATGCACGTTGAATCCGTTGCATGGATTTCTGAACGGAAAGATGTGCTTTATACTTTCTTTTATTTTTCATCACTCCTTTCATATATATATTATACCAGGCTTAAGTCTTATTCCCGTATATATATTGACAATTTTTTTATTTCTACTTTCACTTTTAAGTAAAGCACAAGCAGTAACTTTACCACTCATTTTATTTATTATCGATTATTATTTAAATAGAAAATACAGTTGGAAATCATTATTTGAAAAGTTACCTTTTATTATTCTTTCTATTACTTTTGGTATCATTGCTATTTATGCCCAACAAACCAATGCTAGAGCTATGGTTCATAACGATACTTTTATAAATAATATATTTTATGCTTCATATGGTTTGTTAAGTTATGTTTTTAAATTATTTTTTCCATTTAACTTATCCTGCATTTATAATTATCCTTTAAAGGAAAATGGAATATTACCTTTAGAATTTTATATAGCACCATTTTTAGTAATTGGTTTGTTTGTTTGGATATATTTTAAATGGCGCAATAATAAAAATATAGTTTTTGGTGCTTTGTTCTTTTTATTAAATATAGCACCACTTTTGCAATTTATTAAAGTAGGTAATTCCATCATCTCCGATAGATATTCTTATGTTTCTTATGTTGGATTATTCTTTATTTTAGGAAATATATTCATGTTTGCAATTAATAACTTAAACAAAAAAAATAAAACCAATAATTCAAAAAGTTTTTTAAAATATAGTGGTCTTATAGTAACTTTTTTTATGGTTATTTTAGTAATATTTTCCTTTGCTAGTAATCAACGTTGCAGGGTTTGGAAAAACAGCGAAACTTTATGGAATAATGTAATTGAAAATTACCCCGATGTTGCCATTTCATATAATAACTTAGCAGCCATATACATTGATAATGCCGAAAAAAACATTGTAAACAATAATTCAAATTTTGCACAAACACTGCTTCAAAAATCTATATCTCTTTGTGAAAAAGCCACTCAATTAGAACCAGGAAACGCAAGCGCATACAATAACCTTGGTGCGGCATATTTTAAATTAGGTAAATATGATAATGCCATCATTAACTATCAAAAAACAATATCATTAAATCCAATGCAAAACTCAGCTTGGATTGGAATTTCTATGTCAAAAGAATTTTTAGGTAAACACGATTCCGCATTGATTTTTATAAATAAAGCAATTTCTCTTTCACCCACAAATGCTGATTTATATTTTACAAGGGGAAATATTTACAGTTATCAATTATTGTTTGCACAAGCAATTCCAGATTACAATAAAGTAATAGTACAAAATCCTACAAATTTAGGAGTTTATAATAATTTAGCCAGTTGCTATAATCAGGTAGAAAAATATGATTCGGCAATCATACTTTATAACAAATGTTTGGAATTAAATCAAGAAGTATGGAAAGCATACATTGGTAAAGGAATTGCACTTTTTGGGTTGAAAGATTATAAAGAATCAATAAAAAATTTAGACCTTGGAATCAGTTTAAATAACAATGATCCTTATCCTTTTTTCATTCGCTCAAAAGCATATTTAGAATTAAACAATAAAGAAGCTGCACTTAAAGATGCAATGGAAGCAAAAAGATTAGGAATGACAATACCAGAAGATTATTTAAAACAAATAGAATTTAAGTTGCAGTAGTGTTAATTTAACTTGTAAATTAGCAAAATTCTATTAAAATTGTTGTTCAATAATTCAATCATAAATGAAACTAATATTCCTTACAATCTTATCTTTTTTTCTTTTTGCTGTAAAAGCAAAAAGCCAACATTTAATTATAAAAACCAATAACGATTCCGTTAAGGTTGAAATAATTGAAGAAAAAAGAAAAGCTTATTTGTGTTTGAGATTAGAAAGACCAAAAATTTATATAAACATTAAAAAAGCTGATATCAAAAATATCATATCTTTAGATAAAGATACAGCTAAAAATATTCAATTGACAGCAACTGAAAATGAATCAGAAGAAATATATTCTAATCGAGAAAATGCTGGCGATTATTTAAAAAGTGCTGGAAATAATTTCTTTATGGCGGAGGGTTTTAGTTTAATTGGTGCGGCACTTTTAGCCGTAAATTTAGGAAGAATAAAGCCAGACCAGTCATTAACCATCGGCTCCCTAGGACTTCAAATGGTGGGTATTGTATTAAATTTTACCGCTGCCAATAGATTAGCAAATGCTGGAAGGATTTTAAAACAAGAACAACTACAATTTGTAAAGAAAGAAAAAGCTAAGTAAAATTTAATTCACAATGATATAGATAGCTGTGTCAATTAAATTCATCATTACTTCCCCAACTCACCAATCAAATTCACTTCCATTTCCTAAATAAATCAACCAAATATCAACACCCTTTTTAGTGTCTAATAAAATGCTCACATTGCAAGCAATTAATTGAAACAAAATGAGCAAAATTTTAATTATTGACGATGAAAAAGCCATTCGCAATACCCTACGCGAAATATTAGAATATGAAAGCTACCAAGTAGACGAAGCAGCTAATGGTGAAGAGGGTTTAGAGAAACTGGAAGTTGGTGAATATGCTGCCGTTTTATGCGATATAAAAATGCCAAAAATGGATGGCATTGAAGTATTAACCCGTGCACAAGAAATAGATGATGACATTCCTTTTATTATGATTTCAGGAAATGGAACCATTGAAACTGCGGTAGAAGCAACTAAAAAAGGAGCTTATGATTTTATTTCAAAACCACCTGATTTGAATCGTTTACTAATTACGCTTCGCAATGCAATTGACAAAAAATCGTTAACGGTTGAAACAAAAGTTTTACGCAGAAAAGTTACCAAAACCCGCGAAATGATTGGCGATAGCCCAGCTATTCAAAATATTATGAGTACCATTGAAAAAGTGGCTCCTACTGATGCAAGAGTTTTGGTTACTGGCGAAAATGGTACGGGAAAAGAATTGGTAGCACTTTGGTTACACGAAAAAAGTAACAGAAACAATAACCAATTGGTAGAAGTTAATTGTGCAGCCATACCAACCGATTTAATAGAATCGGAATTATTTGGGCATGAAAAAGGTGCTTTTACTTCAGCCATCAAACAACGCATTGGAAAATTTGAACAAGCCAATGGTGGAACATTATTCTTAGACGAAATTGGCGACATGAGTTTAGCTGCTCAAGCCAAAGTTTTACGTGCTTTGCAAGAAGGAAAAATTACCCGAGTGGGTGGCGATAAAGACATAGAAGTAGATGTGCGAGTAGTAGCTGCAACCAATAAAAATTTATTGCAAGAAATAGAAAAAGGTAATTTTAGAATGGATTTATACCACCGTTTAAGTGTTATTTTAATTCATGTGCCTTCGTTAAATGATAGAAAAGATGACATTCCAATTTTGGCCGAAAAGTTTATAAAAGAAGTGTGTGAAGACAATAATTTTCCTAGAAAAATGTTTTTACCACAAGCCTTAGATGAACTTAAAAAATTGGATTATTATGGAAATATTCGTGAGCTGCGCAATGTGGTAGAACGCTTGGTAATATTAGGCCAACAGCGCATTACAGTGGAAGATGTGAAGAAATTTGCAAGCCCATTGAGTGCTCGAGAAGAAGAGAAAAACATTTATGAAAGATTTAGCGCTTTACAAGATTTTAAAGAATACGTAGAACGCATTTTTATAGAAGAAAAATTAAAGAAAAACGGTTGGAATGTTGCAAAAACTGCTTTGGAAATTGATATTCAAAGAAGTCATTTGTACAACAAAATTGAAAAATATACACTCAAACGTGGTGAGTATATTGATTAATAAAAACCCAACTGAACTTTAATAATAGTTGATAAAATAATATTTGTTCAACTCCCAAACACGCCACAATTAACGAGCCCGATGTGGGGGCATTTTATATATATATTAAAAATCCTTGCTTGAAAAATAGCAGGGATTTTTTTGTTTAATAAACTATGTAATCAATAATTTCACTTTATTTGTAGGAAATAAATTCCATGAAAAAATTCGTTTTGTTCAGTATATTTTTATTGGTAAATGAAATATTATTTGCTCAAGTTACCTTAAATATAACATCGGTTTCTAGCAATACGCCAATTAATGACGACATTTATATTGCTGGAAATTTCAATAATTGGAATCCTTATAATAACAGCTATAAATTAACCAAAAGTGGGAACATTTACAGTATAATTTTACCATCAGGAACTGGTGAAGCTGCCTATAAATTTACTCGGGGAAGTTGGGCTACAGTAGAAGGCGATGCAGCTGGAAATGTAATTCAAAATAGAACTTTTACTTATAGTACAAATGCCATTATCAATGTTTCTATTTTGGGCTGGGAAGACAAAAAAACTGGTGGTGGAAATAATTCAACTGCGTTGCCCAATGTAAAATTATTAAGTAATAATTTTTACATGCCTCAGCTAAATAAAAACCGTAGAATTTGGATTTATTTACCCAATGATTATGAAACAAATACCAATAAACGTTATCCTGTTTTATACATGCACGATGGGCAAAATTGTTTTGATAAAACTACCGCTTTTGCTGGCGAATGGGGAATAGATGAAACACTAAATTATAAAGAAAAAAATGGCGATAAAGGTTGTATTATTGTTGCTATTGATAATGGCGGTGCGAGCCGATTAGATGAATACTCGCCTTATGTAAACTCACAATATGGTGGCGGAAAAGGCGATGATTATTTGGACTTTTTAGCACTAACTTTAAAACCATTTATTGACTCGGTTTACCGAACTTTTCCAGATAAAAATAACACTGCCATGGCAGGCAGTAGCATGGGTGGATTAATTACCATGTATGCACTTTTTAAATACCCAAACATTTATGGAAAAGCAGGAATATTTTCACCAGCATTTTGGTTTTCAAACCAATTATATACTTATGTTTTAAATAAAAGTAAAAGCAATAATCAAAAATTTTATTTTGTGTGTGGGCAAAACGAAGGTGGCAATATGGCCAATTGGCAAGATAGCATGAATGCTATTTTGCAAAGCAAAGGTTATGACAAAACCACTGAACTTAAAAACCTTAAAAAACCAGAAGGTACGCATTCCGAAAGTTTTTGGAATGCTGAATTTGGCGAATGTTACGATTGGCTTTTTGCAGATTTGAAGCAAAATGTAAAAAAAAACGAAAAAATAAACGTTGATATAATTGTTTATCCTAATCCTACAAAAGACTTGCTATTTATAAGCAGTTTATTGAGCAAAATTGAATCTGTTTACTTATACGATTTTAATGGTAAATTAGTTGAATTCGAAAGCGTTGAAAATTTGCAAGAAAACAAATTTCAAATAGACATTCAACATTTAAAACAAGGAAATTATTTGGTGAAAGTAAATACAGATAAAGGTTATTTTATAAAAAGAGTTTTATTTGATAAATAGGAATAAGCTAAATATTTTAAACATGTCATGTATAATCGTGAAGATCTTTAATAAAACGTCTCTTCCAATCAAAATCATAAGGCTGATAAATGTGATAAAAATTAAACTTTATATTGTATAAGTAATTTCTGTTTTATTTGCATAAAATATAAAAGAATTATGTACAAAACATTGCAACCAATTTTACAAGCGGAGCTTAAAGAAATAGAAGAAGCTGGATTATACAAACGCGAAAGAATTATTACTAGCCCACAAGCTGCAGAAATTACAGTAAGCAGTGGTGCTAAAGTATTGAATTTTTGTGCCAATAATTACTTAGGATTATCGAGCCATCCTCTGGTTTTACAAGCTGCTAAAGATGCAATAGACACCCATGGTTTTGGATTAAGTAGCGTACGTTTTATTTGCGGTACGCAGGATATTCATAAAACTTTAGAAGCAAAAATTTCGGAGTTCTTAGGTACGGAAGATACCATTTTATATGCAGCTGCTTTTGATGCAAATGGTGGAGTTTTTGAACCTTTGTTCAATGAAAAAGATGCAATTATTAGCGATTCTTTGAATCATGCAAGTATCATTGATGGTGTTCGTTTGTGTAAAGCGGAACGTTTCAGATACGAAAACAATAACATGGCCGATTTAGAAGCTAAGTTACAAGAAGCAAAACATTGCAGAAACAGAATTATAGTTACCGACAGTGTTTTTAGTATGGACGGAACCATTGCACAGCTTGATAAAATAGTAGCACTAGCCGATAAATATGAAGCATTAATTATGATTGACGAATGTCATTCAAGCGGATTCATGGGTAAAACTGGTCGTGGTGTACATGAGCATTGTGGTGTTTTAGGACAAATAGATATTATAACAGGAACTTTAGGAAAAGCGTTAGGCGGTGCCAGTGGTGGATTTACAAGTGGTAGAAAAGAAATTATTGACATGCTTCGCCAACGTTCTCGCCCGTATTTATTCAGTAATACTTTAGCACCAAGTATAGTTGGAGCAAGTATTGCGGTGCTTGATATGATTACCAAAACTACTGCCTTGCGCGATAAATTATGGGAAAATGCCAAGTACTTTAGAACACATATAGAAGCTGCTGGTTTTGATGTAAAACCGGGTGAACATGCCATTATTCCTATTATGCTTTATGACGCAAAATTATCACAAGATTTTGCAGCCAAATTATTAGAAGAAGGAATTTATGTAATAGGTTTTTATTTTCCAGTAGTTCCAAAAGGCCAAGCAAGAATCAGGGTTCAAATGTCGGCAGCACATGATAAAGAACATTTAGACAAAGCCATTGCAGCATTTACCAAAGTTGGTAAAGAATTGGGTGTGATCAAGTAGGTTTATAAAAATAAATGATTTTGTGGGTCATTCCGTAGGAATCTTCCTATACATGGCACCAAGTTAGCTAATGGCGAATAATCTTTTAGAGCCAAGGAGATGCTTACAGCATGAACTGTGTCAAATTCCAAATTATTTTTTAAAATTCTTGATAAATCATTTGACTATTGCCAATTACAAATGCTTGTTTTAAAAGTTTGTTTGCCACTGCAATTAAAGCAAGCTTACCATTTTTACCTTTTTCTTTCAATCTTGCATACATTTCCATACATGCTTTATTGCATGTAATTGCTCTCATAGCACATAAATAAAGTAGTTTTCTCATGCGTGCCATTCCCATTTTACAAATTTTAGCTTTTCCTTTTACACTGGTTCCTGATTCAAAAATACGCGGACTTAACCCAATATACGCAGATAATTGTTTGCTGTTTTCAAATTTTTTAAAACCATTAGATATTACTATTAAGCACATTGCTGCTTTTTTTCCTATACCCTTTATTGTTACTAATCTTTTAAATAAATCTGAATGAAATTCTTCTGTAATCTTTAGTAATTCATTATCTAGGTCTTCTATTTTATTTTCGTTATGCTTTATCTCTATATCAAGTATTTCGTTGCCAATTTTATTGATGATTCCACTATTAACAAAAGCTTCTTTTTGATTTTTTAACCTTGTCAATTGTTTAGTAAAACTATCTTGTAATGCCTGTAATTGTTGCATTTGTAACATATATTCTTGTCGTGGTTCCCATTGGACAGGATTTTCAATTTTCCCATATTCTGCTATTATTGAGGCATCTTTCTTGTCTGTTTTTGCTCTCATTAATCGCATCTGTGAAAACCGTTTTATTGTCAATGGATTGACCACACTTACTATCATTCCTTGGTCATGTAAGAACAAGGCTAATTGTAAATAATAAACCCCAGAGGCCTCCATGATACAATTATTACCTGGCTCTAATTGCGCTATAAACTTTTTAAAACCATCAATATCATTGCTGTATTTTAAATGTTTGTAACCTTCTTTAGTTTTAACTGGAATACTCGCATTAAAACTGTTTTTGGAGATATCAATCCCCACATGTACTTTTGTTTCCATAATCTAATTGTTTTTTACAATTAAAAGAGAATTGCTGTTAACTTATCTATCCTGTATTCGGGCTTGGTATGTATACTTATCCCATCGAACTGTCCAAGTTTAATAGCAAAAGGAAGGGTGATTAGCATGCTGTACGATATCTAAACTACCTATGACTTGACTTAATCTTTATCCCTTCCTACTCTTTTATTTTTATTCAAATAAAATATTGTATTCTTGAATTTGATTAACAGATCACAAACATAGGATGACTGATTCTGTTT
>JBIILW010000185.1:0-4583 GCA_044338265.1 Bacteroidia bacterium
TAAAATAGCTATTTTGCGCTTAGATACTGACTGGTATGAATCTACCTACCACGAATTAGTCCATTTGTTTCCAAAATTAGTTAAAGGTGGTGTTATAATTATTGATGATTATGGTCATTGGAAGGGTGCAAGAGAAGCAGTTGACCAATATTTTAAAGAACAAGGTGTTCAAATTTTATTGAACAGAATAGATTACACAGGTAGAATTGGAACAAAAAACTAAAATATGCTTTACGAAGAATCTCTTTGGTTTAAAAAAATTATTCAACAATATGCACAGCCAAATGCATTGGTTTTAAATATTGGTTCAAGCACAAAAGAATTTATAGAAGTAACTCAACCTTATATTAAAGTAAACTTGTTTGATGAGTTTGCTAAAAAAAATTGTACAGTAAAAAATATAGACATTAAACAAGCTGAAGGCGTTGATTTTGTTGGTGATGTGACAGACCCTTCATTTATTGAAAAACTAAAACAACAAAATGCTTCATTTATTATTTGTTCAAACTTATTGGAACATTTAACTGATCGAACATCATTTTGTGAAGCATTGGTTAAAATAATGAATGCCGATACAAAATTAATTATTTCGGTTCCTTATAATTTTCCATACCACGAAGATCCAATTGATACCATGTATCGACCAAATTTAAACGAATTACAACAAGCTTTTCCTTCTTTAAAATTAGTAGAAGGACAAATTGTAGATTGTGGTACTTACTTTAACTATTCTACCAAACATTTAGACACAATTAGTAAGCTGGTTTCATTTTTTAAACTTTCGGTAGCTAGCATAATTGCTTCAATTACTAATAAAGAAAAACATGAGCGTTTAGCTGCTAATTTTAAACATATCTCTGCTACTTGTGCTATTTATAAATTAAATTAAACAGTGATTCATATAGCATGTGCAGCCGATAATAAATATATACAACACACTGTTGTAATGCTTACATCATTGTTTGAAAACAACAAAGAAAATCAAATTCACATTCACTTTTTCAGTGCTGATTTTAGCACCGAAAATGAAAATAAAGTAAAGGAAACCGTTTTTAAATATCAGCAGCTTTTTACGTTTTATCCATTAAATGCTTCACTTTTTAAAGACTGTTATGTTTCTGATCATGTATCATTTGCTACCTATTATAGGATAGTAATTCCTGATTTTTTAATTCATCAAACCAATAAAGTTTTATACTTAGACACCGATATTGTGGTTTGTGAAAACCTAAAACCATTATGGGATATTAATATTGAAAACTATACCATTGGAGCGGTAAATGAAATAAATGATGAAGGGCCTTCTAGACTTGGGTTTGACGAAAAATATAAATATTTTAATGCTGGAATATTATTAATAAACGCAAAAACGTGGGTTGCAGAAAATTTCAAGGATACATTGTTTAAATACATAAAAACACATTTCAATAAATTAACTTTTTGGGACCAAGATGCATTAAATGCTAATTTATATAATAAACGTTTAATCATTGATCCAAAATGGAATCAGTTAAGTTCTGTTTTTGAAGTAAATAATACTACTTTATTAGCTTACTATTCTACCAGTGAAATAAAGCAACTAAAACAATTTCCAGCTATAATTCACTTTTCAGGATCTTCAAAACCATGGGATTTGTTGAATATTCATCCGTTCAAAAGCATTTATTACAAATATTTAAAACTTACAGAATGGAAAAATGTAAGACCTAAAATAAATGTTATGAACTTATCCAAGCTTGCACTTTTAAAATTTTTAGGCAAAAAAAAATATACCGCTTTTTTTGAACTGTTTCGCTAAATTTTCTTTATTGAATGGAAACAATTGCTGATATTTTATTCACTTTAAACAATGCCTTTCCAAATAATATATTTGAGGTAAATGAATCAACTTGCAAAATAAATATTACTGTAAATAACAAAACTTTTTCATTTTGGTTAAACGATTGGTTCAATAAAAATGAAATTATTTTATCAATTATCAGTTCAAAACTTGGCCATAACAAACGGGTATTTGCCAGGAATTGCGAAGCAAAAAAAGTGACCAAACAAGAGGCAGAAAATTTTTTAAACCAAAACCATTTATTAGGATTTAAAACTGCCTATTTTAAATATGCTTTGCTCTGTAATCAAGAGATGATGGCCATTGCTACCTTTAGTAAAGGTAGAAAAATGAACAGACTGGAAGCCAATAAACGTTCCTTTGAATTGATTAATTTTTGTTGTAAAAAAGGAGTATCGGTTACTGGTGGTTTAAGTAAATTAATTAAAGCATTTGTTACCGATTTGCAGCCTGGCGATTTGATGACTTATATAGATAAAGATTGGAGTGATGGAAGTGCGTATTTGAAATTAGGATTTAAAATTCACAGTGAAACGGAAGCGCAATCTTATGTTTTTGATCAAACAAATTTTGAAAAATATCAATTAGAAAAACTTCCTGAAAATATTTTTATTGCTTTGCAAAACAACAAGCAAAACTTAGAAATTGTAAAAAACTCGGGAAACTTAAAACTAGTTTACACGCTTTAAAGGCGCATTTTTATTGTTTCTTTTACATAATGGTAAAACATGGGTATAATTGTTTACTTAAAAATATGGCTAAACCAATTGGCTTAATTACATTCGCACTCATTATATATTCTAAAACATTTAAAAATGACAAACATCGCAGAGCTTCAATCTATTTCTAGTCAAATGCGTAGAGACGTATTACGCATGGTACACGCTGTAAAATCAGGCCATCCGGGCGGTTCTATTGGCTGTGCTGATTTTTTTGCAGCACTTTATTTTGAAGTAATGAAACACAATCCAAGTTTTGATATGAACGCAGTTGAAGAGGATGTTTTCTTTTTATCGAACGGACATATTTCTCCAATATTTTATAGTGCATTGGCCCGTTCGGGTTATTTTGAAGTAAGCGAATTAAGTACTTTTAGAAAATTAAATAGCCGCTTACAAGGTCATCCGGCAACGGCTGAACATTTGCCCGGAGTAAGAATTGCAAGTGGTTCATTAGGACAAGGAATTTCGGTAGCGGCTGGTGCTGCATTGGCAAAAAAACTAAATGGCGATAAGCACATTGTTTACGCTTTAATGGGCGATGGAGAAATTCAAGAAGGTCAAAACTGGGAAGCATTTATGTTTGCAGCGCACCAAAAAATTGATAATTTAATAGTTACCATCGATTTTAACGGACAACAAATAGATGGAAGCACTCAAAAAGTAATGGGAATTGGGGCTGATATTGAAGATAAAATGATAGCTTTTGGCTGGACTGTTTTACACATGGATGGTCATAATTATGAAAGTATTTTGGCTACCATGGCAGAAGCAAAAAACCTTTGCGGACAAGGAAAACCAATTTTTATTATGATGAAAACTGAAATGGGATATCCAGTTGATTTTATGATGGGAAGTCATAAATGGCATGGAGTTTCGCCTAATGATGCTGAACTTGAAAATGCTTTAAGTCAATTACCTGAAACATTAGGTGATTACTAAAATATAAATTCATACGTTATTTACTAAAAAAATATTGAAAAATTCTGATAAAATCAATTTAAATAAAAAATGGCTGCTTTTATTAGTTGCTATTTTTTTATTAAATTCAGCCAATAATTTTATTGCTGCGCAACAAATTTACAGGCCAGCAAAAACCAGAATTTTGTTTTTATTAGATGCCAGCGGAAGCATGTTTGCCCGCATGGAACGTGATACAAGAATAAATGTTGCCAAGCGTTTGTTATCAAATATTGTAGATAGTTTACAAGGAGCAAAAAATGTAGAATTGGCTTTACGCGTTTACGGACACACCTCGCCACCGGCAAAACGTGATTGTAAAGATACGCGTTTAGAAGTTCCTTTTAGATTAAATAATCATGCTGATATCAAGAAACGTATTCAGTCTATTTCACCCAAAGGAACTACTTTAATAGCCTATTCATTGCAGCAGGCTGCTTATGATTTTCCGTTAGAACCCAATACCAGAAATGTTATTATTTTAATTACCGATGGAATAGAAGAATGTCAAGGTGATCCTTGCGCTATTTCTGAAGCATTGCAAAGCAAAGGCGTGGTTTTAAAACCTTTTATTATAGGACTTGGCAGCACTGCAGATTTTCAAAAAGCTTTTGAATGTGTGGGCCGCTATTACGATGCAAATACCGAAGAACAATTCAATACGGTATTAAACATGGTGGTTTCGCAAGCATTGAATAATACTACTGCTCAGGTAAATTTATTGGATATTTACAGCAAGCCTACTGAAAGTAATGTAAACATGACTTTTTATGAAACCGAGCGCAACCAAATGGTTTATAATTACATGCATACCATTAATGAAAAAGGAAATCCTGATACCATTTTACTAGACCCATTATACAAATACAAAATGGTGGTTCATACCATTCCGCCAATTGTTAAAGATAATATTTCTGTTACAGCAGGCAAGCATACCGTAATTGGTGTAGATGCGGCACAAGGAGAACTACTCGTAAAAATTGATGGTGTTACTAATTATGATAACCTAAAATTTATTGTTAGGCCAAGTAATGAGAACAAAACATTGCACGTTCAAAATGCCA
>JBIILW010000187.1:0-4572 GCA_044338265.1 Bacteroidia bacterium
TTTATATTCATCTATAGGCTCAAAAACAATTCCTGAATAACCCGGAAAAGTATTTGTGCCTAATTTTCCACCTTGCAAAGAAGTAAAAGTTGCACTTGAAACTTCGCCATAAGGATAATTATTTCTTTCCCCATTTACTTTTCCATCAGTTGGATAAATGTGAAACATATCGCTTACCATTGGCGAAGCACTTCCAAACCAACTTTGCGGAAAACTATGTTCGCGGTTATAGCAATCGCTTTCTTTAGAATAACTTCCACACTGATTGGTTCCAAATGTAAAATCGTAAGGAGTTACTCCACAAATATTAGTAGAATAAATATCCCAAACTTTTCCATTATAAAAATTATCGGTGGTACTATAGGTATTCCACAAACCACTATAAGAAGAAACTGAATGTCCAGAAATTTTATTATACAAAGCTGTTTTTAATTCGGCTCCATTTAAATCAGTTGTTGAACTATAATAATTACCATTTGCAGTTGGAATATTCCAATTAGTTGAAACTCCGCTTACAGCTATATTTATATCATTTGCACCAATACTTTTTATGTTAATAATTCCACTTACATTTCCAATTACTGATGGAGATAGTCTTACAAAAACTGTAGTATTTGTTAAAATTCCACTATCAATATTTAATAAAATTGGATTGCTTGTATATTGACTTACACAATTTGTAGCAATTTCAAATGAAACAGCAGGTTTAATTATTACTTCATTGGTTAAACTGCTTCCACTAATGGTAAATTTTTGTGCAGCTGTTGCTAAATTAATAACACAATTACCAAAACTTGGCAATGAAGAAACGCTGCAAGTAAGGGTTTGAGCAAATAAATAAGAGGGAGCAATGGCAATCATTGCTAAAATGAATCTTTTCAAATTTTTAAATAATAAGTTTGTAAAGGTATTGACAAATCAATATAAAAGGTTGGTAATGTTTTAAAAATTACTCTCCCCTAATTTTATATTTCAATTCTTGAAGTTTAGTTTCAAAATAATTGGATTCACGTAACTTAAACCATGTTGGTTTATTATAGAATTTCGGATTCAAAAAAACATTCACATAAACAGCTCCGTTTTCATAGCTGTTTCCATACCAATTTTTGGCTAAATAATCACGTTGAGGTTTAGTAAATTCGGCATTTACGTTTGATTGCAATAAGGCAGGAATAGTATCTAAATTTACCTCATTTAATGAAAATATTTTCATTCCTTTTTCCTTATTTAAATAACGAATAGCTGCAATAGAACTGATGGGCGCATAGGAATAAAATGATAAACTATCAAAGTCGGTTTTTACTTGTTGTTCTAACTTAAAAAAGTTACGGTATTGAAGGTTTGTATCCGCAATTACTTTTCCTGGATAATACATAAAATTGCCAACTAGTAAACTTGTAAATACCAATCCAAAGATCCATTTTATATTTTTTTGATTGCATGCCTGAAGTAATAAAATAATGAGCATAAATTGGCTAATCATAAAATAACGGTGACCAATAGTATTGTATAAAAACACTGCCATGCAAATACTATTTACCACTAAAATAATGATACTGTATATTAATAATTCCTTGTTCAATTTTTGTTTAAAAGCAAAATAAGCTAGCAAAATATAAACTGTTAACATGCCATTGTCAAATAAACGCCAAATGATTAAAAATATACTTTGAATAAATTGACTAGCACCTTTTATGTTATTATGTTCTGTGTAATTAGGCGATAAAAAAGCCCAACCAAAATGATTTTGATGTACATATAACCAAATTATTAACGTAAAAATTGATGGTAAAAAAAGTTTCAAACCTTTAATTGCAAAGGCATAAAAAGTATTTTTATTTTGATAAGATTGATAGCAATAAATAAATCCAAAAGCCAAAAGGAAAAAGTTAGCTTGTAAATGTGTTAATTCCATGAGTACACTGCACAACACAAAAGCTTTCACGTTACTTTTTATTAAATAATATAAGCACAATAAAACCAATAAATAGAACAAAGGCGTGTTTAATAACAATGCTTGTTGTGCTACAAATATGGAATACATTCCGGCTAGTAAGGTAGCAATATTTGCATGGGTTTCATGGGTATAAATCAATGCAATTTTGCGAGTAACAACTAAGATAAAGAAACAAATCACCAAAATTACTGCATGACTCACCCAAAGAGATTTACCCAAAACAAACCAAATACATGCCAATAAATAGGGAAATAATGTTGGATGACCAGGATCAAAATTAGCAGGATACCAAATGGTTTTTAAATTGTTTTCGTAAATATTTAAAGCTGCTCTAGCTGAAGATGTAACAGCATCACCATGAAAGGGATCGTTTTTTACAATGAAAAACAATGCTAATTGCAAAGCAGCAATTAGAAATAAAATATATTTGTTAAAAAATTTCTCCATTTAATTTTTACTATCAATTATAACCTGTAAAACAATAATTTCGCAAGGTGATAAAAACACTACAACAATATAAAAATTTAAGCATATTTATTGTTGCTATTCATTTAGTTTACTTTTTAATAGCAATTTTCTTTGGAGGAATTTTCACCATTGATTCATCAGGATATTTATTTCAAGCCAATAATTTGGTACAATTTCATAGCGTTTATGCGGGTGATTACACCATTAATTTATTGCCTGATTATTTTGCTTTTCGTCCGCCTTTTTACGCATTTTTTATAATCGTTTGCAAGTTTTTTGTCAATTCAAATTACAGCGTTTTATTGGTTCAAAATGTATTGGCTATAATCATGTTGTTTTACGTTATTCATTGGCTCGTTCAATTAGAAGTAAAAGCCAAAGTTTTAAACACTATTATTCCAATTTATTTGGTGTTTTATCCCGCACATTTTGTATATGCCAATACCATCATGAGCGATACCATTTTTGAAGTATTCACATTTGCTTTGTTTTACCAAACGTTTAACTTTTATCAATCACCAAATTTTAAAAAAGCTATGTTCATTGGCTTAATCATTGCGCTTTCTTTACTCACTAAACCCGTAAGTATTTTAATTGGTTTATTGGTTTGTATGGTGTTATTATTTGTAAAAAATTACAATAAAATTTACATCGCTTATGCGTTAATTTTACCCATCATTGCTTATTTAAGTTTTGGCTTAGCAGTAAAAAAAGAAACAGGATATTTTCAATTTACTAGTATGAAATCGTTTGTGGCTGTTAGGTGTTTGGTTAAATATTCAGCGTCCAATGCATATGGAGCAGCTTATGCAGATAGTCTTTGTACTGCAATTGTTAATGGTGCAGATGCGCAAGTTTCCATTGCCAAAAGATTTGAATATTTAGACAGTTCTTGCAATACATTTATTTTAAATCATAAGCTGGCATTTTTAAAAGTTTATACCAAAGGATGTATTACTTTTTTGTTTGATCCTGGCCGATATGATTTATATAAATTATTCAATGCCAATAACGACAATGCGCTTGGCATGTATCAAACTTTGCAACAATTTGGAATAAAAGCAATGCTAAAATTTCTATTTGGGTTAAACTTTTTGGGCTTAATCGCTTTGGCATTTTTAGCCATTTGGAATATCATTGTGGTAATTGTTTTTATATTGTTTTTACTCAAAAGAAATTACTCCATTATCCTTAAAATATTGATTGCTATATTTGTGTTTTACTTCTTGTTAACTACAGGGGTATTGGGTGTTTCACGTTACAGAGTTCACATTTTCCCCATGCTATTAATGGCATTTGTATTGTGGGCAAACCAATCAAAATTAATTAGAAAATACTTGAATGATTAAAATAAATTCACCAGTTGAGCAACTACATTTTGATTTATTTGAACAAAAGAAAATTCAAGTATTCTTAAAACGTGATGACCTAATTCATCCATTTATCAGTGGAAACAAATGGCGCAAACTAAAATATACTTTACAAGATGCCGTTCAAAAAAACAAAACTCATTTGGTAAGTTTTGGTGGTGCTTACAGCAATCATTTAAACGCATTGGCTTGTGCTGCCGCAACATTTGGATTTAAAGCCACCGCTTTTGTAAGAGGTGAAACAGTTTCAAATCAGATGTTGGCATTGAATAAATTATGGGGAATGGAGCTCATTTTTGTGGATAGAACAGCTTATAAAAACAAAGTAGAATTATTCGACAAACATTTTTCAAATGATGAAAAAGCTTATTTTATTGATGAAGGCGGAGCAGGGCCATTTGGCGCAAAAGGTTGTGAAGAAATAGTTACAGAACTAACCCAATCTTACGATAAAGTATTTTGCGCTGTTGGTACAGCAACTACATTACAAGGTATTGCGCAAGCCATCAAAAACAATGGATTACCAAGCAAAGCAGAAGGCATCTGTGTGCTTAAAGGTGGCGAAGGAATTGATGCAAATATGAAAGAAAATGGATTGGAAGATTACTATAAAATACATCATCAATTTCATGAAGGTGGATATGCAAAAACCAATCCTGAATTGTTTGATTTTATAAAATTATTTGCGAGCAAAACAGGCATTTTATTAGACCAAGTTTATACCGCTAAAATGATGAAGGCAGTTTTTACTTTAGCCGATCAAGATTATTTTGAACC
>JBIILW010000188.1:0-4561 GCA_044338265.1 Bacteroidia bacterium
AAGCAGGCAATTGCTTGTCGTTATAAGTACCTTTTGCATATCCGTCAAAACCTAATTTTCCTTTCGATTCTAAATCCTTAAACGATGAACTATATATAGCTGGAATCAAAGAAAGAAAGTCTTTAAAATCATTCTTTTTAGCCGCATATTTTATATCCATGTTAATGTCATCGCCTTTCATCGCAACGTTTCCGTCCATTTTAAACAATAAATCATTCAAACTAAACTCATTGTCTTTAAAGGTAAATTCCATTGCATTCATATTTGCCTCCACATCTGCTTTTGCAGTGGCATGCACTTTACTTAAATAACTAATATTCGACATGGCAAAGGTAAATTTAGCAATGTCCATATCATTTTTCATGGTAAATAAGTCCTGGTTAAAGTCGCCTTTTAAAATATAATTCATACCCACCATTTCGCTGCTCATGTTACCTTCTTTATCTACATAACTGACATAACCATTTTTAATTTCAAATACTTTTAACAATACATCAAATTTGGATGGTTCAGTAGTTGGTACCTCAGCTGTTTTATCTGATGATGGTTTGGTAATGTCCCAATTTGCTTTGCCGTTTTTCAAAATAATGGCATGAATGCGTGGCTCGTTCAAAAATACTTTTCGTACTTTAATTTGACCGCCATTGATAACGCTCATAATGTCTAAAGTAGCTTTAAATTCTTGCAAAGCAATTAAAGTATCACCTTCAAATTCATTGATACCAACTATATTTAAATCCTTTATTGAAATAGTAAAGTTTGGAAATGACTTAAAAATACTCAACCCAATATCATCGCTGAACTTCACTTTTGCGTTTATATTTTTATTTGCTTCTTCTGTTGCTAAAGCAACAATTTTTCCTTTAAAAATAAAGGGAAGCGCTATTGCGACTAGCAATAAAAAAGCAACAACAATGGCACTGATTTTGAATATTTTTTTCATAGTTTTTGTTTTAAAAATTACATCTTGCGAAAATAATGCCAATCGTTCATATTACCATTATAAACTTAGCTGATTATTTCTTTGTTGTTTGTTGAGTATTATTTCTTTAGTTTTTTTGTGCTAAAATTGCATAAACAATTGGAATTTTATTTCCATGATTTTCAATTCTAAACTTCCCTTTTTCTAATTCAGTTGGGTTTGAAAAAATATTATATGGTGAATAATCAAACTCATTGAATGCTAATATACTCAAACCGTTTTTAATTAGGGCATTTAACACTTCACTTAAACTATGGTTCCAGGTTACAGATTCTCCAGTAATATTTGCATTTCTATCGGCATAAGTTCCAGTTTCTAATTCTATAATTGGTTCATCTAAAAAGTAATTGTACTGAATGAATTTAAAATCATTGTCGTACATCCAAATTACAGGATGAAAATCAACAAAAACAAATTGACCGTTTGGTTTTAAAAAATGAGAAACAATACTAGCCCATTTTGTAATATCGGGCAGCCAACAAATAGTTCCGTAACTAGTAAAAACTACATCAAATTTTTTGTCTAAAAGTTTGGGCAAATCATATATATTACAACATATAAAATCCACGTTTGTATTTGTTTGCGTTGCAATTTCCTTGGCTTTTTCAATAGCAATTTCCGAAAAATCAATGGCAGTTACCTTCGCTCCTAGCTTTGCTAATGAAATGCTATCTTGACCAAAATGACATTGCAAATGCAAAACAGACTTGCCATCAATATTTCCTAATAAATCTAATTCTATGGAGTTTAATGAAGTATTTCCCGCTAAAAAATTATCCATTTTATAAAAATCAGATGCAATATGATGAGATACTTTATTGTTCCATAGCTTTTTGTTAGTATTTATATGTTTTTCAAAATTATTCATTGTATGTTTTTAGTAAGTTGGTACAATACTAACAAATTGTGACTAATGAATTTTATTATTTAAATAAAAAGGTTTTATGTTTGATTCATTAGTTTGAAATAATTTTTATGAAAAATGCTGTTTTATTCTTTTTGTTAATTGGTGCAAATTCAGCTATAGCAATTGGTTATTCCGGCTTAAACACTGACTTAGAGTACCTTTATTTAGGAGTTGTCCTATTCATTTTAGCTGTTTTATTTTTTGTAAAAGCTGTTAATTGGGTAAAACAAAAAATTAAGAAAGAATCAGATTCAAATCAATAAATAAATTCATCATTCAAACTTTATACTTACAATGCTTCATTGGTCAATCAATCAAATAAAACTAGATTTAAAATATACTTGGAAAATTTCGAGAAATGCTACCACATTTAAAGTCAATTCAATTATAACCTGTAGTGATGAAAAACATCAAGGCAAAGGTGAAGTTGCACCCAATATTAGGTATAACGAAACGCCTGAATTAATTTTAAATAGCTTTGAACAGTTTGTAAATGCCGGTGCTAATCAAATAAAAAATGCTAGTGAACTTTCGGTAATTTTAAATCAAATAAATGCGCCCAATGCCATGCGTTTTGGAATAGAACAAGCTTATATACACTATTTATGCGCTCAAAACAACCAAACTATTTATGAGTTTTTAAAAATAGAAAAACCTTTAAAAACCAATACTTGCTATACTTTACCCATTATGGATCCGGCTGAAATTGTTTCATTTTTCAATGAAAATAATTTAAATCGATTTGCTTATTTAAAAATAAAAATAAGCGTAGATGGCGCTTTAGATGAAATAAAAACGCTTGCTAATATTTATCAAAAACCAATATTAATTGATGCAAACGAAGCATGGAAAGATCCTGATGCTTTGATTAATTTTATGGACAATTTAAAAGGCTTAAATATTGCCATGATTGAACAACCTATGCACAGCAGCATGGTGAACGAATATAAATATTTAAAGCCACGAGCGGCATTGCCTTTAATGGCCGATGAGAGTTTTTGTGCGCATGTAGACTTTGCAGAATTAAAGTTGCAATTTGATGCGGTAAACATGAAGTTAATGAAGGCTGGTGGCTACTTAAATGGATTGCGACTGATTCATGAAGCAAAGAAAAATGGCATGAAAACAATGGTTGGTTGCATGGTAGAAACTACCCTTGGCATGAGCGGTGCTTATGCATTTACTGGTCTTTGTAATTATGCCGATTTAGATGGTTATATGATTATAGCCGAAGAACCTTTTGGGTTACTAAAAGAAGAAAATGGCGAAGTGTTTTTAGTAAATTAACACTTCATACCTTCCCGATGTGTCGGAACTTCTTACTTCTCAACTACTTCATACATATCCAATCTTCTGTCTTTCCAATTCAACACTGTTCCTGTATTTCTTGCACGTTCAATGGCTGCTAAATCTAAATCAGCAATTACCACAGTTTCAATGTTTGTACTTGCTTCACCAGCCACGCCATCGGGAGGAAAAGCAAAATCACTTGGCGTATAAATTCCTGATTGCGCGTAGTTAATATCCATGTTATCAACCGATGGAATATTACCAACCGTTCCTGCGGTGGCTACTATCATTTGATTTTCAATGGCACGAGCCTGCGCGCATAATTTTACGCGTAAATGCCCGTGTTTTTCATCTGTGCTGAACGGCACAAAAAGAATTTTAGCGCCTTTATTACATGCAATTCTTGCCATTTCCGGAAATTCAACATCATAACAAACATTGATAGCCACTTTACCACAGTCTGTATTAAATACTTTAATTTCATTACCTGGTCTTACTCCCCACCATTTTGCTTCATTGGAAGTAATATGAATTTTATATTGCTTTTCGTAAGTTCCGTCACGCTTAAACAGATATGAAATATTGTACAAATTATCGTTTTCTACTTGCAAATGTGTGCCCGCAATGATGTTAATATTATACTCTAATGCCAAGCGAGAGAACAAATTTATGTAGTCTTCGGTGTAATCATCTAGCTTCCTGATACTATCCTCAGGACTCATACTTTTATACTCGTGCAATGAAAGTAATTGAGTGGTAAAAAGCTCGGGGAATAGCGCAAAATCTGACTTGTAGTTACTCGCGACATCAGTAAAATATTCGCATTGCTGGGCAAATTGTTTGAAGGAAGTAATTTTACGCAACTCATATTGAATACAACAAATGCGTACTTTTTTCATAAGCACGCTTCGCTCTCTTGTTTCGGCTTGATAATCCAAGTTTACCCATTCTAACAAAAGACCGTAACCCTCACTTTCCTTGTCTTCTGGTAAATAATCTTTAATTATTCTTTGAATAGTAAATCCATGCGCCAATTGAAAAGTAACAACTGAATCTTTGATTTTTTTATCAACTACACGTTTGATGTATGCCCTAATTCCAAATTCTTCAGAGTGTTTGTTATAATTAGGAACCCTTCCTCCAATTAAAATACGCATCAAATTTTTGTCTTCACATAAATTTCTACGCATTTCGTATAAACGTCTGCCAATTTTCAATCCTTGGTAATCAGGATGAACCATTACTTCAATTCCATATAAAGTATCGCCTTCTTCATCGTGATTTGTAATGTAACCATTGTCGCAAATTTCTTTCCAAGCATGGTCATCATCATATTCATCCCAACTTACCATTAAACTGGTGGCGGAACCTACTATTTTACC
>JBIILW010000008.1:0-15830 GCA_044338265.1 Bacteroidia bacterium
CTGTTGCTTCTCTAATATCCATTATTTCTATATCAAAGTTTAATTCAACTCCAGCTAAAGGATGATTTCCATCTACAGTTACAGTTTCTGTATCTATTGCTTTGATAGTAACTAAAAAACGTTGTTCGTCAGATCCCGCTTCAAACTGCATTCCTACTTTTATTTCTTGCCCAGCAAAAGCACTCACAGGAACTTGTTGCACCATTTCGTTTTGATAATTTCCATAACCTTTTTCAGGGCTAACTTTCAATTGAAATTTATTTCCAACTTCTTTGCCATCTAAACCTTCTTCCATGCCTGGAATTAAGTGACCCAAGCCATGAATAAAATTTAACGGACCTTTTCCATTGCTAGAATCTAAAACTGTTCCTTCATTATTGGTCAATGTATAATGAATAGCTACTACTTTGTTCAAACTTACTTTCATAATCATTTATTTTAAGGGTGTTTTCCCTTTTTGTTTATATTTTTAAAAGGAGCAAATATGAACTTTTAAAAACACTTTTCAAGTAAATAAACATTTGAAAATGCTTGATTTTTTTAGATGAATAAACCAATAATTCAAGCTAGTTTTATAAGTATAAAAATTCGCTTATAATTTTTCAATAAATTTTAGGTCTTTTAATAAATTATTTTGCATGATTTTTAATTTAAAAATATACGGTGTATACTAAATTATAAAATGCTATTTATTCCCGTAAATTAATAAAAACGGAGTGTTTAAAGGATTTAAAATTCTTTCCAAACCATTAAAAAGAGTATTTGATTTATTATATTAGGAAATTATAAAATAAAAACAGTAGTTTTACATCTTAATAAAAATAATTTATTTATGAAAAAAATTCTTACATTATTGATGCTATTTGTAGTTACAATAATACTACATGCACAACCAAAACCAGCTGTAAAACCTGGTACTCCAGTGGTTCCGGGTGTTCCTGGAAAACCTAAAGTAAGTGCTTATGTGCTTAAAAAAGATTACGAAGAAATGCTGATAACACTTGATGCTAAAGTAAAATCTGCTACCAATGCAAATGCAGGTTTAAGAAATTTAATTAGCAGCAAGGATAGAGAAATTACTTCACTGGGCGAGAAAATGAAGCAGGTAGAAGAAATTTTGAATTCTACCGCTTTTAAAGTTTCTAATACTGAAGATTCATTGGATAAAACACGTTTTTCAATGGAAGAATTTAAGAAAAGCACAGAAGAAAAATTTGCAGAAATTAATGCTTCTCATGAAGCAGCTAATAGCAAAATGATGATGTTGTTTGGCATTGGAGTATTAATAGCTGTTGGCTTATTTGCATTTTTATTAATGCAGTTGGGGAAACTAAAAAAATCAATGTTAAGTCACAACATAAATGCTGAAATTAAGCTGCACGAAACGATTGCTGAATTAACTGAAAAACACAAAGCTGAAATTGATAGTGTAAAAAGTAATTTAGAAAGAGACAACAGAATTTTAAACCAAAGTTTATCAAAAGCAATTGCTGATGAAGGAACAAGAGTAAACTTTGAAATTGAAAAAATAAATGCTGAACTAAAAAAATAAACTGAATAAATTATATAAAAAAGGCTGTTGAATTTTAATTCAACAGCCTTTTTTGTAAAAAAATATTTTTAAAACTGTTTGCTAAGAAAATATATTAAGGCTAGAACAAACAAAATAATTACTATTCTGATGAAGCTTTTTATTAATAAACTGATGTAAGCTAAAACAGCAAATATTAAAGCTGCTATTCCAATATATAACATTGATTTATCGTAAGGAAAACCAGTTTCTGAAATCCAATTACCAAAAGGAAAACTGGGTTTCAAATGCTGTATTTTTACATGAAAATATTCTAAAAAAGCCATGCCACTTATTATAGGTGCAGCTATCATTAACAATATTGAAAATGCTTTTGTGGTCAGTGATTTCATCATTTTTCTATGCAATGGCTGCTTCTACTTTTGTCAATAATTCATCTGCTTTTGCATGGTTGTTTGCCAATAAAGTTTTTGCTTCAGCAATAAGGTTTTCAGCAAATGATCTGTCTTTTAAATCTTTTGCATTTACCATTACATTAAAATAGGCGCCTCTAACCGCAGTTTTTACACAAAGAACGCCAACGCCAGCATCTGTTACAGAATTTTGATTTCCTTTTTCAATCATTGCTGCCAATAAATTCAAGGATTCTGAAGCAATTTGCATTACTTTAAAAGGAACTTCACAAGCATATTTTGTTGCATTTTCAATAGCTAATATTCTTGCTGCTTTTTCTTCTTCTGTTGCCTTTGGCAATCCAAAACCTAGCATAATTTGGTTAAAAGCATGCGTGTCTTCATCTACTGCTTTCAGCAATTTATCTTTAATCATTTGACCTTTATCGGCCCATTCACTGAAGTATTGAACTTGTTCTTCCCAACCACGTTTGCCGGCCGAAAGATTTGCTACCATTGTTCCTAATGATGCACCTAAACTACCCACGTAAGCACTAATTGAACCACCACCAGGAGCGGGACTTTCACTGGCAGTTTCATTGGCAAAACTTCGTAAATTCATGCCAATTAATTTTTCATTATTGGCATTTTTTAGTTTGTATTCTATAATTTTATTATTGGCATCAAATGGCGCTAATTCGTCCAATCCTAATGATTTAATAGCTATTTGAATCAACTCTTCTTCACTCACTCCAACCGAGCGTTTTTGTTTCATTAAATAATGTCTTCCGGCCGAAAGCATCGCTTCTAATGGAATTAACCCTACCAATTCCGAACCGGTAACACGCATGCCACGTTTTTCAGCACTTTTACAAACTTCATCAAATGCCTGATGAACGGATGTGATTTTATAATTAGTTAAATTAATACTGATTTGAGCAATATTGTATTCTTCAATGAACCAACCAATGGCTTTACAGGCTTTTAAAGTTCCGGGAATGCGCACTTCATTTCCATCGGCATCTTTTACTATTTTTCCAGTAATTGGATTTCCTTCTCGCAATACGCGCCCAGCCTCTCTAATATCAAAAGCAACGGAATTTGCTAAGCGAACTGATTTTGTATTTAGGTTTACATTATAAGCAATCAAAAAATCGCGCGCACCAATTACCGTTCCACCTGCTTTTTCATTAAATTCTGTTGGTCCAAAATCGGGTGCCCATTCCAGTTGTTTTATTTTTTTGAAAAAGCCTTCGTATTCGCCTGCTCTTATTACAGAAAGATTATTACGTTCTTTATTAGGCTGTGCATTTTCGTATAAATAAACAGGAATATTTAAATTTTCTCCTACTCTTTTCCCTAGCATTTTAGCAAATGCCACTGTTTCTTCCATGGTAATTCCGCTAACGGGAATAAGCGGACAAACATCGGTTGCGCCCATTCGTGGATGTTCGCCTTTATGCTTGCTCATGTCTATAATTTCTGCTGCTTTTTTTATAGCTAAATATGCAGCTTCTACCACTGCATTTGGCTCGCCAACAAAAGTTACAACTGTTCTATTGGTAGCTTTTCCAGGATCTACATCTAATAATTTTACACCATCTACACTTTCTATTACATCAGTAATTTGCTTGATAATTTGTAAATCGTGTCCTTCACTAAAATTTGGAACACATTCTATTATTTGAGTCATAATTTGTTGTTTGTTTTATAAATTATTTGGAATAAAATAGGCTACGAATCTAATATAATTTTACTTTTCTGGTACTAAATAAAACATTTAGAAAATTGCTTTTTATGCCATTCTGCAACAAATCTTTTTATAATGAAATATTTTATTATTTGGCTATAATCATAGTTTTCATTAGCTGCGAAGCACCTTGCTGAACTTGGTAATAATAGGTGCCGTTTCGCAAACTGTCAGCTTGCATTGTTACCTCGTGCGTGCCTTTAGAAAAATTATCTTCAACAATGGTTAGAACTTCTCGTCCTATATTGTCAAATAACCGTATTTTTACATAACCACCACTGCAGGTAAATCGAATAGTGGTTTGATCAATTACTGGATTTGGGAAGTTTTCTAAAACACCAATTTTTGCTTCTGTAAATTCAGCCATACTGGTACTTCCATCAGCTATAATATCTAATAATGGAAAAGTTTTATTTAATAATAACGGACTTAATTCACTGTCGCTAACCTTAAACCAATATTTTAAAATACTTGCATAAATAGCTCTAAAATCTATTTGCATAGGTACATTGTCATTCACTGAAACAGTTGCAGGAATTATAGGATTATTACCTGTAATACCAGGTTTAACGTTTTTACCAAAAATAAATAATGGAGCGGCAGCACCATGGTCAGTTCCATAGCTATCATTCGATTTAATTCTTCGGCCAAATTCAGAAAAAGTCATTCCTAATACACGGTCATCTACGGCTAGTTTTTTCAAATCATCTTGAAAAGCATTTACCGCTTGCGAAATTCGCTGCATTAAAGTAGCATGGTTTCCAGTTTCGGTAGCACTAGCAACTGTTTGTGCCGCGTGCGTATCAAATCCACCTAAACTTACCATATACACTTGTGTTTTTAATCCACCAGCTATTAACCTTGCCACTACTTTTAGTTGGTCAGCCAAACTATTTTGCCCTGCAGTTGGGTATAAAGTAGAAATATTGGTTGCTTTACCAGCAGCCGCTTTTATGGTTCCACTGTATTGTTGAGTTTGTTGTGCTACCAAGCGAACATAAGTAAGCTCATGTCCGGCAGGTGTATTTGGAGCTGGATCAACAGTGCCTGTAATAAATTGGTAAAATGAAGTTGGGTCGGTAATTGACATTCCCATACTTGAGTTTTTACCTTGCATAGCAGGTGAAATTAAAGCGCCTATTTGTATTGCAGGAGGGTCGGGGTAATTAGCACTTGGGTAATTAGTTGGAAAACCTGGGAACTTATTGTCTAAATACCTTCCTAACCAACCAGAGTCCTCGTTTACATTGCTGTCGCTGCCTGTTAACCAAATATCGGTAGCTCTAAAATGCGAAAAATTTGGATCTGGATAGCCAACACTTTGAACTATATTTACCAAGCCATTATCATACAGTCCTCGAACTTCGCTTAGCGATGGGTGTAAGCCAGTAATTTGATTGCCAGTTAAGGCCAAAACTTTACTTTGTTGTATTAATATATTTTGTCTGGCTTTAGCTAAATTAGAATACTGATCTATAGGAATAACAGTATTTAATCCATCATTTCCACCATTTAATTGAATAAGCACCAAAACTCTATCTTCTGCTCCTGCTTTTCCTAAAAAATTTACAATTGGATTATCGGCCAATGCTTCAACAGGAAAACCATTAATTATTAAAGGAAGCGCGCTTGCTGTAATTGCTTTTTGTATAAAATCTCTTCTTTTCATAATGTAATTCTTATTAAATTAATTGAAACTCAGCTAAACCAAAAAGGTATTTAAACATTCCTTGTAATCGGGAATAAACTGCTTGTTTTTTGGTGGTATTAGTTGGGGCAGCTATGTATTCATTCCACACATCGCTCCAGTAATAATCACTTGATTGACCAGAAAGTAAAAAAGCAGTTTTTACTTGTGTTTTTGAATTGCTTGATAAATCAATTGGAAACAATAAGGCAGTAATTTGATTAATTAATAAATTTGGATCTTCGGGCGATGTAAATTGAGAAACAAAAGCAATAGGATCAAGAATTAATTTAAAACTAGAACGATTATAACCTGTATAAACCAATAAATCACAAATTTGATTTCGTTTTGGTAATGAGTCGGAGTTTATCCAAAGCTCGTAATATTGAGGCGATTGGTAATATGCTGGCCAACCAGCAACATTGGGCGTATCGCCAATATCTTGTCCTAATAAAATTCCTACTTGTTGTGTGTATAAATAATGCGAATATTGCGTTGCAACATTTGTAGAATCAGGAAACTGTAAGTTAAATGTTCTGGCTAATCCTACCAAATGATCCATTGGTGGTTTTATAACACAGCCCATGTTTAACGAATCGTAAAAATGTTCACTTTTTAAAAGTGTATCCATTAAAGTTTTAATGTTGTAATTGCTATTTCTAAAAATAGTTGCCAAAGGCGCAATTACATTTGTTTCTACACTTTCATCAATATTATAATAAATAAAGAAGCGATACACGTTACGGGTTATGTATTTTGCTACTTCGTTATGATTGAAAATCATGGTCATTAAATCATCAACTTCTGTGGCACCATTAGTTCCAGTTTTACCAGTAATTACTGTATTGTTATAAAATGAAGAAAATTGTTTGTTAGTGGTATCATGTTTGGTTGAATCGAAATATGATGAATAAGTAGTTCTGTTATTTCTCCAACCTGTCATTACCCTTGCTGCTGCCTTTACATCGTCTTCGGTAAAATATATTGGTAAATCTTTTCCTACTGTAAAAAGTTCTTGTAACTCTCTTCCATAATTTTCGTCAGGAGCGGTTTTAGTATTTTGTTCTCCATTTAAATAAATTAACATAGCAGGGTCAGTTGCTATTAAACGATTTAATGTTTTAAAATTACCAAGGCAGTTTTGCCTTAATAGTTTGTGGTGGTTGTAAATCATTCTTGCCGATTGAACAACATTTGTTTCAGTAGCAAAATGATTGTGCCAAAATAAATTCATTTTTTCTTTAATGGTTCTATCTTGATTAACCAATAAACTTAACCACCATGCTTTAAATGAACTTCGCCTTGAACCATTTACATTTGGATTATCAACGGCATTAACCCATGTTTGTCCTAATGGAACATCTACATCGGCTTGGTTAGCATTTCCACTGTAATGATTTAATGGTGGACTTGGGTCGGTAGTTGAAATATTTAAAAGTGAATCAACGGCTTGAACCATTGTTTTACTTTTAAAAAAATCAATATCTGCTTTGGTAACCCCAAATAAAGTTCTGCGGCACAAATGTTTAATTTGCTCTTCGCCCCATGGTCCTTTATACTCCGAAATACCTGTAGAAGTTTTTCTTAAACTGTTTGGGAGTTCTTTGTTCGATGGATCTTTGTATGGATAAACTGGAAGTTGTTTGTCATCTAACGTTTCAAGTGCTAAATTTTGAAAAAACTGTTTTCTGTTAATTTGTGCCATAACTAAATTTTTTTAAAAAGAGTTTTCAAAAATTTGATATTTTTTAATAACTCTTTGCTCCGATTGAATAATAATGAAATGGTTTAATTTATTTTTTATTCCACTACTATTTTTTCGTGAAATTGATTGTTTTCATTTTTAATTTGTAACAGATAAATGCCTTTAGCAATTCCATCTAATTGAATATTTTGTTGGTTAAACCAGCATTTAAGTTTACTAATTGCATGGCAACCAAAGCGCCTTGAATATTATATACTTTAACTGTACAATTGGATGAATTTTTATTCCAAACCGATAAATTAAATTGGTTATTTACAATTGGATTAGGGAAAATTTGGTAATTAAAGTTTTCATTTTGGTTGGCGTTTTTAATAGAAACCGGACTATTTACAATTAATGAATAGGCGGTTAATGTATCATAAACTGTTTGTGAGCCTAAAATACCAATTGAAACTTTAATTTTTAAAACTATTTCTAAAGGATAAACACCTTTTTGAGTTGGAGTTCCTTTTATATCAGCACAGCCATTTCCACCACCAGGAATGGTACAATTAGCAGTATTACATTGAAAACTCATTCCGTTTGGAATGCCATTAACTTGTACAATTGTAAATGAATCAACATTGGCTTTTGTAGTTCCAAATATTGGAATTGTAACCATGGTATCTTTGGTTACATGAAACTGTAATATTTCCGCATAGGTTTGTCCAACACGAGCGGCAGGTAAAACAGCTGGGTAAACCCCTGTAGTTAATAATGAAAGGTCGGGAGTACATTGTGCATTAACAAATGAATTGATTAGAAAAATACTAATACATGCAGTGAAAATTTTGCAAAATATTTGTTTCATAATTTTTGAATATTTAATTAGTTTAAAATCCAAATATATTAATTTATAAATATGTTTTTGAAAGGATAAGAATTTTATTTTAAAAACGATTAAAATTTTAAAATAAAAAAATAAAAAAAACGCGTTAAAGTAATTGACCAATTCCAATTAAGAATTGCTTTATTTGTAAATATGCAATCTGTATTATTTGTTTGTTTAGGAAATATTTGTCGTTCGCCACTAGTCGAAGCACTTTTTGTGAAGCATGTAAATGAACAAAATTTATCCCAAAAATTCACTACTGATTCTGCCGGAACTGCTGCTTATCATTTGGGAGAACTTGCCGATAAAAGAACGCGAACAATGGCTTTAAAGTTGAGTAATTTGAATCTTACTCACAAAGCCAGGCAGTTTAAAACCAAAGATTTTTTAGCATTTGATTATATAGTTGCCATGGATAAAACCAACTTCCAAAACATCATGAAATTAAAGCCCGAAAATGCCAAGGCAAAAGTAATATTAATGAGGCATTACGATGGTATAATTGAAAACGAAGATGACATTCCTGACCCTTATTATGGAAATGAAAATGACTTTGAAAAAGTTCATCATTTGCTGAATGATTGTACTAAAAATTTTTTGAAGGAATTGGTAGGTTAATTTTATTTATCCAGTAAAATAATCTTTTACTAATTTTGCTTTGGCAGCTCCAATAATATCACTTATTAAATCCATGTTTGCCTCTTGAATTTTCTTTACAGATTTCAATTCTTTCAGCAACATTTTAGCAGTTCCAGGTCCAATGCCTTTGATGTTTTCCAATTCTGTTACAAACGTATTTTTACTACGTCTGTTTCTGTGGTTGGTAATACCAAATCGGTGCGCTTCATCGCGCAGTTGTTGAATAATTTTTAAAGTCTCCGATTTTTTATCAATATACAACGGAAATTCATCGTTTGGATAATACAATTCTTCTAATCGTTTGGCAATGCCAATAACAGGAATTTTTCCATATAAATTAAGCTTTCGTAAGCTTTCAATGGCAGAACTTAATTGGCCTTTTCCTCCATCTATTATAATTAAATTAGGTAGTGCTTTGTTTTCGTCCAATAAGCGTTTATATCGCCTAAAAACTACTTCTTCCATGGTGGCAAAATCATTTGGACCAACAACTGTTTGTACATTGAAAATTCGGTAATCTTTTTTGCTTGGTTTTGCGTCTTTAAAAACCACACAAGCCGAAACTGGATTGGTTCCATTTAAGTTTGAATTATCAAAACATTCAATATGATGCGGAAGTTCTGTTAAACGCAAATCGTTTTTCATTTGCGTTAGTACCCTATCCACTTTTAGCTCAGGATTTACCGCTTCGTATTTTGCTAGTTTATCTTTTTTATAATATAAGGCATTTTTCAAAGAAAGGTCTAATAATTTCTTTCTATCGCCTAGTTTTGGAACAGTAATGGTAATGCGTTCATCGCTCCAATCTAAGTCAAATGGAACAATAATTTCTTTACTGGTACTGTGGTATTCATCACGCACTTCCGCAATGGCCAAACTCAGTAATTCAGCATCTAATTCCTCCATTTTTTTCTTTACCTCAAAAGTTTGCGTTTGAATAATAATGCCATTCGAAACCTTTAAATAATTGATAAAAGCAAAACGTTCATCGCTTACTATACTAAAAATGTCTACATCGTTTAAAATACCACTTACAATTGTCGATTTACTTTGATAATTTTCCAAGGAATCTAACTTTCGTTTATACCTTGCAGCTTCTTCAAATTTTAAATCATTAGCGGCCATCTGCATATAGTTTTTCAAAACAGTTTTTACCTCACCAATATTTCCTCGTAAAATACTTTTGATATGCTTGATATTTTGATGGTATTCTTCTTCACTCACTAATCCTACACAAGGTGCTTTGCAATTACCAATATCATGTTCCAAGCAAGTTTTAAACTTATGCGCACTGATATTTTTTTCGCTTAAATTAAAGGTACAATTTCGCAGCGGATATATGCTTTTGATGAAATCTAAAATGGTGTACATCATGTTGCCAGATGCATATGGACCAAAATACTCACTGCCATCTTTTATGTGTAATCGGGTAGAAAATATTCGTGGAAATCTTTCGTTTTTGATACAAATAAAAGGATATGTTTTATCGTCTCTTAAATTGATATTGTACTTTGGCAAAAACTTTTTTATCAAAGAGTTTTCCAATAACAAAGCATCAATTTCTGTTTCTACTAAAGTAAATTGAAGGTCTACAATTCGGCTCACCATGATGGCCGTTTTGCGGTTTTCGTGTTGATTTTTATTAAAATAACTGCTAACACGTTTCTTTAAACTTTTGGCTTTGCCAATGTAAATTAAGGTTCCATCTTTATCAAAGTATTTATAAATCCCTGGTGAGTCGGGCAAAGAAGAAATGATGGCTTTTAAGTGTGGCGTGTGCATTGAGGGACAAAGGTAAATAAAATGTACAATGCTTTAACGGAATAAAATTTCAGATTTTGAATATAGAATTGATGCCTTCACTCCAAGTGATGGCATCAGTTTATAAACTAAGCTACATTTACCTGAGCTTTTGGAATTTTTTTTAACAAATCTTCTATTGTAATTTGTTCTTCTTCTAAATCAAAATCATCTTGCATACCTAGCCAAAATTTAGCCGAAGTTCCAAAGTATGTTGATATTCTTAATGCGGTATCAGCGGTAATCCTTCTTTTGCCTTTTACAATTTGAGAAATACGAGTTTGAGGAATACAGGTGTCTTTTGCTAATTGATACTGTGAAATAGCCAACGGTTTTAAAAATTCTTCCAAAAGCACTTCGCCTGGGTGTATGTTTTTTAACTTTTTCATTTTAGTTTAGTAAATTCATTAAGCACAATTATGCTTTTACTAACTTCTTTTTTGCTTTAATAATTTTACGTTCTTTTAAAAACTTACTAAACTCCAATTCTTCTTTTTGTGTCAGTATTTTTTTTACAAAAACAACGTCTTTTTCATCTAATTTTTTTAAATCAATCATAGTTCAAATTCTTTAAAATATTGTTTTACCAAAAATAACGACTCTTTTTTATCTATAAACATTCGATTTCTTCCAAATAGTTTAGCCCCTAATGAAATTTGATAGTGTTCAATTAATTGTGTTTTAGCTATAAAAGAAACAATTCCATCATAACCTAATTCAAACGAATACTTGCAAACAAATGCAACTAAATTGCCAGCTACTCCTAGATATAATTTCTTGTGACCTTTGTTAAATTTTGCAGCTTCAATTAAATCCATAAATATATGATCGCCTTTATCTGTTAAGCAAACTAAGCCTTGAATTATATTAGGGTTTTCAACGGTATTTATTTTGTATATTCTCTTTGAATTATCAACCAACTCTAGGTGCCAATCAAAATTCCAATCTTTATTATTTATTTGTTTTTTATCTTTTATAGATAGAAGGGTTATTTCAGTTTGAAAAACTTCGCCTGATATAGCATTTTCAATAGAATTTGTGATTTTATCAATTTCAAATTCTAAAAAAACCTCTCCCTTTTTTTTCATATTTCAAATATATGTAAATGGAATAAATTTTTAAGGAAAATTTATTCAAGAATTATCCAATAAAAAAGCCTTGAATTTCTTCAAGGCTTTTAGGCAAAACATTTAAAAAACACATCAACTAATTATTTACTTCAAACATTATTGGCAAAACCAATTTCACAGCTACTTTTCTATTATTTTGTTCTCCAGCTTTCCATTTTGGCATTTCCTTTACCACCCTCATTGCTTCTTCATCGCAGCCAAAACCCACTTTCCCCAAAACTTCTAAGTCACTCACTTCTCCATTTTTATTTATAATAAATGATAAAGTTACTTTTCCTTGAACACCATTTTCTAACGCATTTTTTGGATATTTTATTTCTTTGGCTAAATATTCGTATAAATCGCCATTAAATTCGGGCATTTGTTCAATGGTAGTTCCATCAAATACTTCACCGGTTTCTCCACTTGGAATTGTACCTGTTCCTATTGGATTAAATACAGTATTTGTTGGACCAATGGGTAAATCTAAATCGTTTGTTCTAGCCACAGAATCAAATAAAATAGGTTTAGTATCCTCGTTTCTTCTCACTTCATAATTGTTATTATTTCCAGCAGGTTTGGTATGGGCTTTTTCTATTTCTTTAATTAATTCTTTGGGAGGCAAAATGTATTCTACAATTGTTATTGAATCGCTAATAGGAGGCTCCACCAAAGGATTTTTTACCAATACATCTCCATGTAATTTATTGTAAATTATAGAAGTTAAAATAATTGCCATAGGCAACAAAAAAGTAATCAAAAAACTGCGGATTAAATTTTTGTTGTAATCGCTGCGCAATGCGTAAGCACCATATGCTTTGTTTCTGTTTTCAAACACTAACTCATCCAAGTTATTGTGGTTTGTTTTTAAAATGTTCATGATAGTTTTTGGTTTAGATTTATTAGTAAGACACCAATAAAACGTGAACTGCACAAAACTATTTTGGTAATGACAGAAATTTTACAAAAAAGGAAAATAATTTTTTATTTTTATTCAGCTCTTAATGCTTCAATAGGCTGAATTTTGGCTGCTTTTCTTGCGGGAAAGAATCCGGCTAAAAGTCCAGCAAATATTAATGCTGCCAATGCTTGTAACACCACGCTGAATTCAACATCTGGTTTTCTAAAATATTCGCTATCGGGAATGTATTTTTGTGCTAAAGCCAATAAACCAATTCCGAGCATCATGCCTATATAACCAGAAAGTGCGGTTATAAAAACGCTTTCTTGAATAATTAATGAAACAATACTGAATGGCGTTGCACCTAATGCTTTTCTAATTCCAATTTCTTTGGTGCGTTCTTTCACTACAATCATCATAATATTACTAACACCAACAATGCCGGCTATTAAAGTACCAATTCCTATAATCCATACAAAAATGCGAATGCCATTGATTAAACCCATGATTCTTTTAAATTCAATGACGTTATTCCATACAAAAACTGCTTTTTTATCAGCTGGATCAAAGTGATGTTTTTGAGCCAAAAGCGTATAAACTTCGTCTCTTATTATTTCACTTTTCTCCATATCCGATTCGGGTAAAGTAAAAATTATTTGGTCTAATTTATTATCATTTCCAAACACCCTTTGCGATGTGCTAATAGGAATATATGCCCTTCGGTTATCGTCTGGGCCACCTGCATCTTTAAATATACCAACTACTTTAAATGGAATTCCGTTGATGTTGATGAGTTTGTTTATTGGATCTTCTTCTTTAAAAAGTTCTTCTACTATTTGTTGCCCAATGGAACAAATTTTTCTACATTCTTTAATGTCTAAATCATTAATAAATCGGCCTTTTGTAATGACAATTTTTTCCGCAAAAATCATATCATAGTTACAGCCTTTGGTGCTAAAACTTCCGTAACGGTTTTTATAATTATATTGGTTTACCTCCCAAAGTTGTAAGCGTGGTGAAAGGTGTTCAATTGTTTTTACACTTTTACCAATAGCTTCATAATCTTGATTGGTAAGTTTAATATCGCGGCCAGGTTGAATGCCATCGTAAGCCACAGAAGTACGTCCGTTATTAAACCAAACGCTATTTACTGCGTCGTGCGAGAATTGAAATTTAACGCCATTTCCCAATCCATTTCCTGTTCCTAATAAAACAATGAGCATAAAAATTCCCCAAGCCACACTAAAACCAGTTAGGAAAGTGCGGAGTCTATTCTTACGAATAGATGCAAATATTTCTTGCCATTTATCTATGTCAAACATGCTTTTTTAAAATATAAAATACTAAATTCGAAAAGGATTTTGTTTGTTTTTTAGAATTTAGAATTTAATTATTCGAATTTATAATATTACTCCATCCTTCAACCTTATCGTTCTATCCGTCATTTCGGCTATATCGTGTTCGTGGGTAACAATAACTACAGTAATTCCACTTTTATTAATGTCTTTTAAAAGACTCATTACTTCATAACTTGTTTGGGTATCGAGCGCACCGGTTGGTTCATCGGCCAATATCATTTTGGGTTTTGCAATTAATGCCCTGGCAATGGCAACGCGTTGTTTTTGTCCGCCACTCATTTCGTTAGGCATGTGGTAAGCCCATTCTTTTAAGCCTACTTTTTCCAAATATTCTAAAGCAATGGCATTTCGTTTTTTGCTACTTATATTTTGATAATAAAGTGGTAAAGCCACATTTTCCATGGCATTTTTAAACGAAATTAAATTGAAAGATTGAAAAACAAAACCAATATATTGATTGCGTAATTTAGCTGCTTTTGTTTCGTTCAAATGTTGAATTAAATTACCACCTAATATGTATTCACCCGCATCATAATTATCTAAAATTCCTAAAATATTTAAAAGGGTAGACTTTCCACTTCCCGAAGAACCCATGATAGAAACCATTTCGCCTTCATTTACCTTCATATCAATTCCTTTTAACACCATCATTTTATTGTCGCCAATGGTGTACGATTTTTGTATATTTTTAAGTTCAATCATTTTGTAATTGCCAAATATAATTTTTAGCCATTGATAGTTTTATATGTTTACATAAACGGACGATATAAACAATAAAACAAAAATAAAGCCCACCAGGCTTTGATGAGCTTTATTTAAAAAGATTCTTATTATTTTAGTTAATTACTATTTTTTTAGTTGTTAACTTACCATTTTCTTCTATTGTCAAAATGTAATTTCCTTTATTTAAAATTACATTTATATCATTTATTCCGTTCAATAAAGTCTTTTCATTGCTCCAAACAGTTTTACCAAAAACGTCTATAATTTTAAGTTTTGCTACACTATTATTTTTTGATTCAAATGAAATATTGAACGCACCATTTGATGGATTTGGAAAAATTGTAATACCATTATCCTCTTTGATAGAGGTAATTAATACCATTTTACTTATTGACGAAGTTCCATCAAAATCAATTTGATTCAATCGGTAATAAACTATTTGATTTTTCAAATCACTAAAAATATTTTGATCAGAATAACTGTAGTTTGAAACTACAATTGAATTATTTTTACCTTTCACCTTTCCAATTTTTTCAAAGTTAATTCCATCAAATGAACGCTCAACAATAAAATAATCATTGTTTATTTCTGAAACAGTTACCCAATTTAAAACTGCATTATTATCTTTTTTAGCTCCTTCAAAACTTATCATTTTTACCGGTACAGTAGATGAAGCAGTAATATATGCTGTATCATAAAAAGTACCACAAGAATTGGTATAAGAAGCCACATAGGCTCTAATTCCGGGAGTTGTATAAGGTCCAACTACTGTTCGAGCATTTGTATCGAAAGGAGTCCCTAAATAATTCCAGTTAAAACCAGTCATCGAACCTGATACGGGTGTCGAAACCCCACTGTTTATGGCATTAGGATTTTGTGGTGTTACACCAGAATTAACCCAACAACTTGAGGTATTATTATCAGCTGCGTTTAATCTGTTACCTGAGCTAGAAACTGCAGGTGTATTTCCGCTCCAATCAGAAGACGTAACGCCAGATGCTATTGGAAAAGCATAAGTTCCATAAACGGCTGCGTCTATAATTGTTCCCGACTGATTTTTGATTAAGTAACCTCTGTTATCACCTGTTGAGCTATGTGTTACTGTATTGCCAGTATGGTAATAAAAGTTTGTAGGGCTTGGTATACTTGAACCTAATTGACCAGTTGCTAAAATCATGGTTCCATTTGGACTAAATACTGTTCCTGTTGGGAAAGTTACGGTATGTTGTAATGCAGTACCAGTCCATTCTTCCATGGTAAAACCTGCAATGCTACTACTTGGAACACCTGTAAGTTCTACATAATCGTCTGCTGTTAAATAAGTAGGCCAACCTGCAGAAGGAGCACCAGTTGCAACTTTGTAA
>JBIILW010000296.1:0-3115 GCA_044338265.1 Bacteroidia bacterium
TGTACAATAAAAAACTGCCATGTCCTTCGCCTTTTGAGTTGGATGCTCCTTGGTTGTAACTTCCTGAAATACCCATAACCAATTTAGGTTTTGGTTCTTTCTTAATGTCTGCAATTTGAGTGCTATTGCCTTCTGTAAAATAACCTAAAGGGTATAAATTTAATCTACCGGCATATTTAAGTCCGCCAAAATCGTAATCAATGGAAGATGCTCCAAAGGAATTTCTTCCATCACCAGAAGTAATAGCAACTTGCGGCACTATGCCTATTTTACTTAATTTAAATTGAGATTCTATAAATAAACCAAACTCTCTTCCAGTAGCACTAAATTGATCGCTTACAAGACTTCTGTCTATAAATTGGAGTTGGTTTTCCATTATATTCATTTCTTTATTGTTTGTAAAAGTTTGAACTTGACCAACGGTAAATTTCAAATTTTTATAAGGCATGTATGCCACCCAAGCATCCAATAAAGAAGTACTTAGACTAAAATCTGTTTGAATTAAAAAAGAAATTTTTTCTTTGGCTGCTTTACCTGATATGTTAAAGTACGTACGCTTTGCGTTTAGAAAGTATTTTGCATCGCTAGTGCTGTCTTTTTGAATGCCAACAAATGGTTGAATCATTCCGCCAATTTTGAATAAATAATCCCCATCATTAAATTTGAAATCGAGTGCATTTCCTACTTTAAAATTTGCTTCTAAAGGATTAGAAATTGTAACTTCTTGTGCTTTTAAATTTAAACTAAATAAAATAGTTATGCTTAGTATTATATTTTTCATTGTTATAATTTTTCGTTTTTTAAGTATCTGTAAATAGGTAATTTTTCGTCTTTTTTTGTTAGCAAAACACTAAAATTTACAAAGCTATTATGTCCTTCTGGTTCTAATGTTTCAATTGCTAAACCGCAATTTTCTTGGTTCATGTAAATTATAAAAGTACCTTCTGCGAAAGATTTTTTTTCAGTATTTATTGTTGTTTTTACTTTTTGTTGGTAAACACCTTCATCTTTTACATTGTCTATGTTGTATTCACTTACGTAATAACTCTCCACTTCTATTTCTTTTAATGTTATTAAGGTTTCTACAGCAAGTCCAAGTATTTTTAACTTATCGATTATATTTTGTTGTTTATTTTCAACTAAATAGGCAAAAGGTTTTACCCTTGTTAATACCGCAGTCGATTTTGAAGCATTAAATACTGTAACATCAATGGTTATTTCTTTTTCAGTTTCTAAATCTATTACTTTTAATGGTTCAATACTTTTTTCTTTCTTGCTGGTAACAATTGCTAAATCATTGGTATTGTATTCGTTTTTTAGTAACTCATCAATTTCATTTATGTTTTCATAAGCTGTTTTCAAATAAGATATTCCTATTGAAAAAGTTGAAAACACCCTTCGTTTAAATGATGTTCTTCCTATACCAACACCTCTAATTTCAATTAAGGTTGAAATGGTATTTGCCAAAGCAAAAGAAGTAGCACTTGAACGGCTATTATTTGATCCTTGGTTGAAATGAATATCTCCTAAAACTTTTTCAGAAGTCAGGTATTCACGGTTAGAAATGCCTAAATCATTTAATGTAACTTCCACATTTTTTACAAATTTGTTTTTGGTGTAAGCTCTTATTTTTTCAGGAACATTTAAATTGCCAGAAGTCATTATCATTGCATCGTAAAACGATGTGATTCCATAATTACTTAATTGAGCAAACTCTTTTCTAAATGGTCTATATTCATGAAAATCAATAGCTACATGAGGGTTAAAATCACTAAAAGTTTGTTTTAAAAAATTACTTTCTTTAATCATTAATTTGGTTTGATCTCTGTTTAAATCCAATCCATTAGCCGCGTACCTATCTTGAATTTCATAGCCATCAATATTTGCAACTGGTATAATGGCTATTTCTAATTTGTTTAACAAATAGCTGTAACTAGAATCATTTAAAAGTTTTTCCATCAAAAATAATACTCCTTCCGAACTAGCCATTTCATCGCCATGTAGGCCACCTTGTAAAAAAACTTTTAACTTTTTATCGTATGATTTTTTATTCAAAACTACAAACGGAATTGCTTTACCTTTTTGCGTTTGGCCAATGTATTTGATGCTTACTATTTCAGGATGTTTTTTTTGTAAATCGTTTATAAAAAATATTAGTTCATTGTAATTTGTAAAGCCCTTTGGTTTTTTAAATGCGGGTGTATTAATTTCCACATTGATATCAGGAAAAAAACTATTTGTTATTTTTTTCGATTGCGGATCAAATTCTTGAGTAAAATTGAAACACAAAATTAGAATTAAAAAAACGATTATTTTATTCATACCTAAAAAGATAAAGTGGTAATAATATTGCCTATCCACTCATTATTAATTAGTGGTGCTCCAAATATATCAAGGCTTCCAGCCGATAATTCCACGTAAGTAGCAGAAGCTTGAATTTTAAAACCATAACCTCTACTTAAATATTTACTTAATCCAAAAGTATAATAATTAGGTCGATTATAATATGTTGGATTGTTTAAAAAAGAGTTTAAGTCTGCCCTTAAGTTGGTATATCTTGCATCTATTGAAATTCTGTTTTTAAAATAATACCCAGCTTGTATATTGTATCCACTTCCCAACATCATTCTGCCTTTTACATAATTTTCAACATCTTGCACTCCATTTACTAAAAAAGTAGTGGCAGTTGAACCATCATTTCTTACCCTAATTGAAATATCGTTTGGCACGGTAGCAGTAGTTTGAATGTATTCGCCAAGCATGCTAAAACCTTTGTATTTGAATAAAAAATCAACACCATATTTTGTAAAATTAGGGAGCACTTCTTTTAAAGAATCATTTAAATAAATAATGGTGTTACCTTCACCTCTGCGGCTACTTACACCATAATTTGTACTATAAATAAATCCTATCAATAGTTTTGGAGTAAGTTCTCTAACCACATCTACTTGCCTAAACTGACCAAAATTATTGAACTTGCCAAATGGTAAAAAATCTACTCTTCCACCAATTTTAAAACCTCCTCGGTCGTTTACAAAAACATTTTGTCCATCGCCATTGGTTAACGAAATAGCTGGTTTAATATAAAAATTTCTACTTGCTTTAAATTCGCTTG
>JBIILW010000230.1:0-3972 GCA_044338265.1 Bacteroidia bacterium
CCAAAGGAAATTCACCAATATGAGCTGAAAGTTTTGGGTATTCATTGTTATTAACTTTCAATTTTTTTTTGCTTCCCTTTTGAATAATTAATTGGGTATTTTCAATGGTATCATTTTTATAAAACGCTCCATTGATACTCATTTCATTTTGCTCGGTTAAAATATTAATGGCATCTTGGTTTTGAAAATAGCTTTTGGTAAAACACAAATAATAAATGGCATCTAACACATTTGTTTTACCACTTCCATTTAAACCTGTAAAACAATTGATTTGCTTGCTAAATTCAAATTTGGCAGTGGCATAGTTTTTAAAGTTGTAAAGGCGCAGGTTTTGTAAATATAAATGCATCATTGGTTTTCAAAGGTAAATTTATTTTGATTTATAGTTATATGAACCTACATATAATATAAAATTATATTCAATTATTTTTATTAATTTGGAAAAACTTAATATTTTCTTATTATTGAAGTCTTAAAATTGAAACTAAAACTAAAATAATTATGAAAAAAATCTTACTATTTGGCGCATTGGTATGCAGCTTAAACGTATTTAGCCAGGGCTACTGGAACTATCAAACTAAAGGTATTACAGATGCTTACAACCAATTTCAAGCAACTGCTTCCACTTCTATTATTTTTGATAAAGGAACTAATGATGTATTGTCGGGAGCAAATACAATTCCATTTCCATTTTCATTTAATGGTAATTCTTACTCTTCATACAAAGTGTGCGATAATGGTTACTTAACTTTTGATTTAACTGCTACTACTGCACAAAGAACTCCTAAAACATTACCAGACAGTACAGCACCTAAAAACGCAATTTTTGCGTTATGGAGTGACATGGAATGTATTGGAAATACACAATATACAAGTGAACGTTCTCAAGTTTTTAGCTATTCATATGGCAGCTCTCCAAATCGTGTTCATGTTGTTCAATGGTATGGTATGGCAAAAAAAGGAGTTACTCCTGACGGCAGCAATATTATTTTTATGGCCATTAAATTATATGAAGCAGGTGGATTTGATATTATATACGGAGGAAAAGCTGGTTCTATTTCTGGACTTGCAGGATATCAAAATGCAGATGGTACAATGGGTTCTATGATTGGTGGACATGCTTCATTTGCTTATCCTATTGCTGCAACTGCTTTAACAATTTTAGCAAATGCTGATATGATAGTTTATAAGCATATTGCAGGTGTTCAACCAAACTATGATGGAGCTTTGTCGAAATTAACAATTCCAGTATATGTAGGAAAAGGAACTGATGTTAATTTAACAGCTACCCTAACAAACTTCGGTAAAAATGATTTGACTTCTATAAAAGTATATTATTCTATTGATGGTGCTACAAAAGTTTCTGGTACAATAAGTACTTTGACAACTGTAAATTCGGGTGGATCAGAAAAAATCACATTTCCAACGCCTTTAAATTTTGCTGCTGCTGGTGTAAAATCAATAAAAGCTTGGATTGACAATCCTAATCTTCGCCCTGACGAAAATGCATCAAATGATACAGTTAACGTTTCAACAGAAGTTTTCAATAATGTAATTCCTCGTAAAGTATTACATGAAATTTTTACTTCTGCTACTTGTCCACCTTGTGTACCAGGAAATACTAATTTAGCAGCTGTAGTTGCACCAAATGCTAACAAATGGAACGTTATTAAATACCAAACAAATTTCCCTGGAACTGGTGATCCTTACTATACTTCTGAAGTAGGTACAAGATTTTCATATTATGCAGCAACTTTTGCTCCATGGTTAACTGTTGATGGTTCTTACAATCAAAACTCTAATAGTTATACACAAGCTATATTTGAAAGTTATGCATCTAAACCTTCATTAATTGACATTGCTGCAACTCAAACTATTGTAGGTAAAACTATTACTGTTTCTGGAACAGTAACTCCTGTTCAAGCATTTACAAATTCTAATTTAAAATTGAGAATTGCTGTAGTTGAAAGAAGAACAGAAAATAATACTAAAACAAATGGCGAAACAGAATTCTTTAACGTAATGAAAAAAATGTTACCTAGTGCAGCAGGAACTTCAATTAGTTTTGCAGCGGGTACAGCAGTTAATTACACTCAAAGTTTTACTTTTCCTGGTAATTATCGTTTACCTTCAGATGGTCAATCTGCAAACATTATTAATTTAGCTACAGAAAATTCAGTAGAAAATTTCTGGAACTTAAGTGCTGTAGTTTTTGTTGAAGATGATACTAAAAAAGAAGTTTGGCAATCACAATCATCTGCAGCAGTATTTCCTTTAGATATTAAACAAGTAAATTCAACTCCTCAGTTTAATATTTATCCTAATCCTGCTCAAAATAATTTCAGTATTGAATTCAAATCAAATACTGAAGGTTCAGTTAGAATTTTTGATATAAGTGGAAAAGTAGTTTTAAATACCACCATAAATTCAATCAATCAAACTATTGATTGTTCTAATTTAAACAATGGTTTATACATTGTTCAAATTGAAGCAAATGGTACATTAACTAGCCAAAAATTGAATATTTCTAAATAATATTTTAATAGTAATATATAAAAGCCCACTCAATTTTGAGTGGGCTTTTTTTATTTAATAGACAGTTGATTTTTAAAATTAACATCGGTTGTAGGTTCAGTTTTTTATTTTACTTTCGAATAATAAATAATTCGAATTCTTTTTAAGCTATTTTGAAAAAAAACATTGTCTATTTTTTAATTTTTATGTTGTTGATTTTTGCTTGCAATAAATCGGAAAACAAGTTGGTGCAAGTTGAAAAACCTTTTATCATCAAAGGCGTAGATGCTTCATTTATTCCAGAAATAAGACTATCGAATATCATTACAAGAAATGCAAATGATCAAGCAGAAGACATGCTTTTAACTTTAAAAAATGTAGGTGTTAACACCATTAGGTTAAGAATTTGGAATAATCCAATGAACGAACATTCAGGATTTGAAGAAGTAAAGAATTTTAGCAATGAAATTAAAAAATTAGGTTTAAAAGTATGGCTTACCATTCATTATTCCGACACTTGGGCTGATCCAGGAGCGCAAACAAAACCAAGCGCTTGGAATGGATTAACATTTTTACAGTTAAAAGATAGTATGAGGAATTATACATCAAAAATAGTAAAGGAAATTAAACCAGATTATATTCAAATTGGCAATGAAATAAACAATGGTTTTTTATGGCCTGAAGGCAGTTTTTCAAACCTAACTCAAATGCTCGATTTGTTAAAGGAAGGAGTAAAAGCAGTCAAAGAAAATTCTCCTCAAACTAAAATAATCATTCATTTTGCAGGTTATGACAAAGCGGATTATTTTTATAGTCAATTGTTAAATTTAGATTACGATATCATTGGAATTTCTTATTACCCAAATTGGCATGGTAAAAGTTTGGATACATTGCAAATGCAATTACAATCATTGAGTTCAAAATTTAACAAACCAATATTGATAGCTGAAACAGCTTATCCTTTTACTTTTGCTTGGAACGACTGGACCAATAATATCATTGGCGATAGCAGTCAAATTCTCCCACAATTTTCAGCTACAATTCAAGGTCAAAAAGATTATTTGAATAAAATAAAATACATGATTTCAAATACGCTAAATGGAATTGGTTTTGCTTATTGGGGAGCTGAATTTATTTCATTTAAAGGAAGTGAAGCCAAAAATGGTTCTAGTTGGGAAAATCAAGCTTTATGGGATTTTACCAACAAAGCATTGCCAGCCATGAGTGTGTTTAATGAATAAACTTATTAAAAAATCTGTTCAATCTTCCATTTTTACTATGTCAAAATATTTTATATTTGCAGCCCATGACAAGTGAACCATTCAATTATTTAGTATTAGCATATTATAATTATACCCGAATTGATGATGCCGGAACTTTTGCTCCGTTACATTTGGCTTATTGTAAAAATTTGAAACTTCGAGGTAGAATTTATGTAGCCCAAGAAGGAATCAACGG
>JBIILW010000189.1:0-4520 GCA_044338265.1 Bacteroidia bacterium
ATTGGGTGCCATGCTTGGTGTGGCCGATGGCATTGCGCTAGCCAATAAATTACAAAACGAGAAAAAGGTTACCGTGGTTTTTAGTGGCGATGGTGGCGCAAGTGAGGGCGATTTTCACGAAGCCATTAATACTGCTGCCGTTTGGCAATTGCCTGTTATTTTTTTAATAGAAAATAATGGTTACGGTCTTTCAACGCCAAGTAATGAGCAGTTTAAATTTAAAAGTTTTGTAGATAAAGGCGTTGGTTATGGTGTAGAAGCATACAGAATAGATGGAAACAATATTTTAGAAGTATATGATACGATCAAAGGTTTGGCAGAGTCAATAAGAAATAATCCTCGTCCGGTTTTATTAGAATGTATAACTTTTAGAATGCGTGGACATGAAGAAGCTTCGGGCGTAAAATATGTTCCGCAAGAATTATTTGAAATTTGGGGTAAAAAAGATCCCGTTGTTAACTACGAACGTTATTTGTTAGAACAACAAGTGCTAACATATGACATGATCAATGAGTATCGTGCAGCTATTAAAAACGAAATTGATTTAGGTGTAGAAGAAGTTTTAGAAGAAGCAGATGTAGTAGCAAATACTGAAACTGAATTAGCCGATATTTATCAAACAATAAATTTGCCAGCAAGTGTTTCTTATGGAAATATGCAACATGTAGTAACAACTCCTGCTAGTAACAATACTTCAAAAAAACGCTTAGTGGATGCCATCAGTGACGGACTTCGTCAAAGTATGGAAAAGCACAATAACTTGGTGTTAATGGGCCAAGATATTGCTGAATATGGTGGAGTTTTTAAAATTACGCAAGGCTTTTTAGAACAATTTGGTAAAGGCAGGGTAAGAAATACTCCTTTATGCGAAAGTGCCATTTTGGGTGCTGGTTACGGTTTATCGATTAAGAAAATGAAGGCAATGGTAGAAATGCAATTTGCCGATTTTGTAAGTGTTGGATTCAATCAAATAGTAAATAATTTAGCTAAATCGTTTTACCGTTGGGGCCAACAAGCCGATGTGGTAGTTCGTATGCCAACAGGCGCTGGAATGGGCGCGGGACCTTTTCATTCACAAAGTAATGAAGCTTGGTTTTTTCATGTTCCAGGATTAAAAATTGTTTATCCAAGTACGCCAAGTGATGCAAAAGGATTGCTAACAGCAGCCATCAATGATCCAAATCCGGTGTTGTATTTTGAACATAAAAACTTATACAGAAATGTAGAATTAGAAGAAGATGTTTTTGATGATTATTACATGTTAGAAATTGGTCCGGCTCGCAAGGCAAGAGACGGAAATGAAGTGTCAATCATTACTTACGGTGCAGGTGTTCATTGGGCTTTAAAACATTGTACTGAAAAGAATATTGATGCCGAAATCATTGATTTAAGAACGCTTTTGCCTTGGGATAAAAATGCGGTGGAGCAAAGTGTTAAGAAAACAGGAAAAGTAATTGTTTTACACGAAGATACTTTAACAGGTGGTGTAGGTGCAGAAATAGCTGCGCATATAGCGCAACATTGTTTCCAATATTTAGATGCGCCTGTGATAAGAACAGCAAGTTTGGATAGTCCAGTACCGTTTAACTTAGATTTAGAGCAAAACTTTTTACCGAAAGAACGCTTTAAAACTGACTTAGATAATTTGGTAAATTTTTAGAAAATAATTTGATGAAAGATATAAAAACAATAGCCATAGCAGGTGCGGGAACTATGGGTGCTGGAATAGCGCAAGTTACTGCCAACGCTGGTTTTAAAACCATTTTGTTCGATATAAATCAATCGGTTTTAGACAAAGCAAAAACCAGTATTGATAAAGGTTTACAGTTTTTGGTGGAAAAAGGAAAACTAGCGGCCGAAAAGAAAGAAACTACTTTATCACTTTTGCATTTTACAACAAATATTAACGATGTAATTGCCGATTTAATTATTGAAGCTGTGATTGAACGCTTGGATATTAAACACGATTTTTTTAACAAAGTAGCTGCTATTAACTCGCCTGATTGTATTTTGGCAAGCAATACCTCTTCTATTCCTATTACTCAAATTGCAGCCAAAATTCCAAACCCAGAAAGGGTCATTGGCATTCATTTTTTTAATCCAGCGCCAATAATGAAATTGGTTGAAATAATAATTGGTGCACAAAGCAATAAACAAGTGGCATTGCATTGCAAAGCATTCATAGAAAGCATGGGTAAAACTTGCGTAATGGCTGCCGATGCACCTGGTTTTATAGTAAACAGAGTAGCTAGGCATTATTATGTAGAAGGTTTAAAAATATTGGAAGAACAAGTTGCATCATTTGAAGATATTGACGCTTTATTAGAAAGTTCAGGATTTAAAATGGGACCGTTTAAGTTAATGGATTTAATTGGGGTAGACACAAATTTGTCGGTTACTACTTCTATGTATCATTTATTTAACCAAGACCCTAAATTCAGGCCCAACCGCATTCAACAACAAAAAGTGGATGCTGGATTATATGGTCGAAAATCTGGCAAAGGTTTCTATGAGTATTAGGAATTCTATTACTTATTAAATGGTTAATATTGCTTTGCAATAGACTTGTATTTATTTAAAAACAGTAGAAAAAACCTCAAAAAAATAAAATATTTGTCTGATTTGCAAATAAAAACATTTTTTAAGTATACATTTGGCGACCTATATTTTTTTACAAAGTCAAAAAGTGTTTATTTTAAGCCTTGCTATTGTAAAACAATTTTGGCTTTAAACAATAAAATCAATAATGGCTAAATCGCAAGAAACATTCAGTAAAAAAGAAAAAGAAAAGCTTAAACTTAAGAAAAGAAAAGAAAAAGAAGAAAAGAGAGAGGAACGTAAAGCCAGTGCTGTAAAAGGCCAAAGTTTAGAAGACATGATGGCTTATGTTGACGAAAACGGTAACATTACCAACACTCCTCCTGATCCTAAAAAACGCAGAGTTGCTATAGCTGAAGACATGGTTATTGGTGTTGTAAAACAAGCAGCGCAAGAACCAGCTGATTTAATTCGTAAGGGTGTTATTACCTTTTTTAACGAATCAAAAGGTTATGGTTTTATAAAAGATTTGAAAAGTCAAGACAGTGTTTTTGTACACGTTAATGGCTTAGTAGATCAAGTTAAAGAAGGCGATAAGGTATCATTTGAAGTTGAAATGACTCACAAAGGTGCCAATGCCGTTAAAGTAAAAATTGAGGTAGTAGAGAAAGTAAAACCTGTTGTTGTAGTTGAAGAAGTTCAACCAATAATAGTTGGTGATGAAGAAAAAACTGTTTAGTTTTTTTACCTTATAAGTTAGTAAACAAAAAAGCCGACTCAATTATTTTGAGTCGGCTTTTTATGTTTATGTAGTTCAGTCAAAGTTGAACTTTGACTGAACTGTTTTGATTTATTTACTTATCACAAATGATTTGCTGAATACTCCCTTAGCTGTATTTATTCTTACAAAATACAGGCCATTGCTTTGGTTCGATAAATCAATTTGGTTTTTGGTTTGTAATTGATTTTCAAACTTAGCTACTAATTGCCCCGTAACATTATAAATATCCATTGAGGTGAATTCAATTTCGTTTTTCATGTCAATGTTTAATAAACCTCTGCTAGGCGAAGGATACATGCTGAAATAGTTTTCAAATAAGTTTTCTGTTACGCCATCAGTTGTGTTAGTAACATTTACTTTTCTTGTAACTACAGCCGAACGATTTCCTGATGGATCAGTTACTACATAAGTAACTGAATAAATTCCTGGTACATCATTTCGTAAATTTGAAATATCAGAAATAACTTGTGCTTTTAAATTCGGATAATAATTATCTTGTACAATGAATCCTGGCTCTTGAAACTCTTTGAAACGAGGTAAATTCATTGGATTTGCTCCTAATAAACTAATAACTGGCAAACTACGTTTCGATATTTTTATAAAGCGAACAATACTGTCTGAGTTTCCAACACAATCTGTTACTACAAACTTCACAGGGAATATTCCTAATGTATCGTTTCTTAATGTATTTGGAGTTCTAACAATTACCAATGTATTACTAGCACAATAGTTGTCTGTTGCTGTTACGCCAGGAATGCTAAAGCTAGAAAACACCTCTACTTCTGTAGTTAAGTTACCAATAAGTGTAATGGTAGGTTTAATAAAATCAGAAACTTCAACAGGTATAGTTAAGGTTGTTGCTGCATTTCCAGATGAATCGGTAATATTATAAACTACAAAGTACTTTCCGTTAATATTTGGATTTACACCGCTACTGAACAATATACTTAATGATTTATCGTAATTATCCGTTGCGTTGATTATTGCCAAAGGATTAAATACCGTATTGATTTGGTGTTTGTAAGTTGCACCAATAAATTTCTTCACCCAAACTGGTTTTGTAGTATCTCTTACCCTAATTTGACGAACTGCAGTTTTAGTAAAGTTAAATGCATCGGTAATGCTATACGTTTTAGTATAATCTCCCACTTTATTGATGTTCAAATTCGTGGTAGTGATTACATTTGAGTTGATGTCATTT
>JBIILW010000190.1:0-4517 GCA_044338265.1 Bacteroidia bacterium
ATCATTAACCATTTTTCTTTGTCGTTTTGTTCTTTTTCGCCAATTACAGAATATAAAATTCCTCCGCTTTCACCAACAGTAAACGAACCAAATTCTGTAAAAATATTTGGCACTTCAATGTTTCTACTATCGCAAATGGTTTTAATATAAAACACAATTTGATCTATCATGTATTCATAATCATATTCTACTCCAAGCGAAGTATATATTGGCATTCCGCCACCAATATCTATGGTATCTAATTCAGGACAAGCTTCTTTTAAATCGCAGTACACATGTACCAAACGGGCTAATTCACTCCAGTAATAAGTAGTATCTTTTATACCCGAATTTACAAAGAAATGAACCATTTTTAGTTTAAATAATTCATTGTCTTTAATTTTTGAATGATATAAATCTACCACTTTTTTATAGCTCATTCCTAAGCGAGAAGTATAAACCGAAAAGTTGGGTTCTTCCTCGGTAGCTATTCGTATGCCAAGTTTAGTTACGTTTGTTGTTTTGCTCGCTATCAAATCAAACTCTTCGGGATTATCTAACACACAAATTAAATTTTCAAAACCATTATTCACCAAGTTAGCCATGTTTATGGCATAAGGTTCGTTTTTAAAACCATTGCAAATAATGAATTTATCCGTTCCAAACTTTCCTTCGGCATGTAATTTACTAAGAATTTCTAAATCGAAAGCCGATGAGGTTTCAATATCAACATTGTTTTTTAAAGCTTCGTTTATTACAAAACTAAAGTGAGAGCTTTTGGTGCAATAGCAATAAAAATATTTTCCAGCATAGTTATGCTTTGCAATGGCTTTGTTAAAAAGTTCGTTTGCTTTTTGAATTTGGCTGCTTATTTTGGGTAAATAGCTAAACTTTAAAGGCGTGCCATATTCTTTTACCAATGCCATTAAATCAATGCCATTAAAGTGCAAATGATTCTCAATAACCTCAAAACCATGACGAGGGAAAAAGAAAGTTTGATGAATTAGGTCGGTGTAGCGGTTTCTGAGTTGTGGTGTCAATGCGTGAAAAAATTAAATTGTTTTGCGAATGCAATTTTACATAATCCTAAAGGTTTTTTTGTATGATTTTTTTGTGAAGTTTTGGGAGATCCGCAATGCAGGATTTTTTTATTACAGATTGAAATTATTATTGAATAAGATAATGTCGGGGCAACCCTCGCGGTTGCCCTAATTGATGCGAATGCATCAATTGAATTTTGATTATTTGATTGGGCAGAGGCAATATATATTTGGGCAACCGCGAGGGTTGCCCGTAACATTTTAGAAATTGCCGTTGCATAAATTGATTGATAATGGAGAAAAGGCTTGTCTTGTCTCTCCCACATTTTATTGCATCTTTGCAGTTGCATGAATTACGAAAAAATTATTTTAAAAAGTGGAAGAGAGCGTTCATTGTTAAACCGTCATCCTTGGGTGTTTAGTGGTGGCGTAAAACAAATGCCAAAAGCGCCAAATGGTTCTATTGTGGAGGTAAGAAGCAATGCCGATGAATTGTTAGGTTACGGTTTTTTTGCGCCTAACAGCCAAATTATGTGCAGGCTTTTTGAATTTACCAGTGAGCCAATGGTAATTGATGAAAACTATTGGAAAGAAAAAATAACTCGTGCATTTAATTACCGTAAGTTATTTATAAACCCTGAAACTACCAATATTTACAGATTGATTCATGCGGAAGGAGATTTTTTTCCGGGAATAATCATTGATATTTATAACCAAGCAGCTGTTTGCCAAATATTGGTAAAAGGTGTGGAGTTAATTAGTCAAACTATTTTTGATGCATTGCATAGTTTAGGCTTTCACCATATTTATTTAAAAACAAAACAAAGCACCCAATTATTAGAGCAAGTTACTGACGGAAATCGTTGGGTAAACGATGCCTCGTTGCCCATGCCAATAGAAGGAAAAGAATATGGTGTAAAGTTTAATATCAATGTAGAAACAGGACAAAAAACCGGTTTTTTTATTGACCAACGCGAAAACCGTAAAACCCTTGGTGAATTAAGTAAGGGCAAAACTGTTTTGAATACTTTTAGTTATTCGGGCGGATTTAGTTTATTTGCTTTGCAAAATGGCGCTACTTGGGTTGATTCAGTAGATAGCAGCAAAGAAGCCATTGAATTATGTAATCAAAATGTGGCGTTAAATGGTTTAACAAATCACGAGGGAATAGCCCTTGATTGTTTTGATTATTTGAAACAATGCGAAAAAAAATATGATATCATCGTGTTAGATCCTCCTGCTTTTGCAAAGCATTCAAGAGCAGTTGCAAATGCATCTAGAGGCTATCAAAGTTTAAATAAATTGGGAATTGAAAAGGTAAAACCTAACGGATTAATTTTTACTTTTAGCTGTAGTCAGCATATTGACAAAGACCTTTTTAGAAAAATAGTTTTTAGTGCCGCAGCCGAAACAAAAAGAAATGTTCGCATTGTTCGCCAATTAAGCCAACCCGATGACCATCCAATCAATATTTATCATCCTGAAGGAGAATATTTGAAAGGTTTATTGTTACATGTGGAGTAAGAAACAATTGATTTGTCTATGGATGATGTTTTCACCAACCTCAGTCAAAGAACAACTCCGAAGGAGTTGAATATGAATAACCACCAGTGAAACTGGTGGTAAAATATAAGGATAAACACAACGAAAAACCCGAATCGGGTTTTTCGTATAAAAGGTTTTGTTCGTTTTTCCAACGGGTTATAACCCGTTGTTACAAAATGTTTCGTTCCTACGGAACTTTAAGTTGCTTTTTGGTTGGTGAAAACATCAACCATAGACAATGTCCACGGTCGTTGAGCGAAGTCGAAACGAATAGTAAATCCTTCAATCAACCTAATCTTGTTTCAGACAATTTTTTACGCCAAACCAAATATCCTTTGATTGATAAAATGGTGTAAATGAACATGAGCAAAGCGTATATTTTTAAATTGCTTTGCATATATAACACAAGGCTTGCCAAGTTTAAAACAATCCAATAAAGCCAAGCTGAAAGTATTTTATGAGCTTCTTTAAAAGTAGCTACAAAGCAAAATATGGTAATGCTGATATCAAGGAAGTTTACATTTTGGGTGAATTTATTCAGCACAAAATTTCCCAATATAAAAGTTAATAAAACGCCCGAACCAATTACATAAATATGATTCATGATTGGCCATTTGTTTACTGACAATTGCTTATTGCTTTTTCCCCAAATATACCAACCATAAACAGCCATTATGGTATAAAATACATGCAAAATGATTTGACCTATTAATTGTTTTTCGTAAAAAATAATCAAACCAAGAAATGAAGCTAAAAAACCAAATAGCCAACAAATTATGTTTTGTTTGATGAGAAAATAGTTATACAAAAGAGTGGTTAAAACAACCAAAATTTCGAGTGTTTCAATGAACGAAATTTTTATTGAATCCACGGTAAAACATTGGTTATGGTTTCTTTTTGTTTTGTGTCAAAATTACTTTTAGCAAACCAGTTTTTCATTGCTTGTTTGTATTCAAATTGACCCGAAAAATGATTCGCTAAATCGGTGGCTGGACCAGCTAAACGGCCATTATACGAAAGCATGGCATTGAATATATTTGCTACCAATTCTTCATTCAAAACATTCATAATTTTAAAGCTATTCAATGCATTCAAACGTGTTCTAAATTCGTAAGCTGATGAAGCAAATTTATTTTGTTCAGATAAAGCCTGTTGTTTGTTAAAATTATTTGAGGCATTTGCTGAAAGCACCATGATTTCATTGCGTTTTATTTGAATAATATTGTTCATTCCAAATGTATTTTTGGTGGCATTTAAAATAGCATTTACAGTTTCATTGTCTTGAAAATTTACAAATAGTTTTTCCATCGATGTTTTCACTACATCGTAACTTGAATCGGAAAGCGAACGAACAAAAATTGGCTTCCAATTTTGTGAAATAACTGCTAATTTATTCAACACATTTTCCCTAATTATTGACCTTGAATGATTCATTAAACCTTGCATTGATTTTACTGTTTCAGCATCAGCATCATTGATAAGTTGGTTCACTATTTCATTGATTATTCCGTAATGTTTTTCGTTTTTTAGTGCTGCTAGCAATGCTGTTCTTTTGCTTTCAATTGTTGATTTTTTAAGTGCAACAACGGCATCATACCTATCCAAATAATTAGCTGCACCTTTTAATTGAGCAAATAATTCTTGTTCCGATTTATTGAAAATTACTTGTTTCAAAATATTTGAATTAGGGTCGAACAATACAAAAGAAATTTTCTTTTTGCCCAAATTTGGAATTTTTACCACTTCAAAAGCTTGGCTTTGCATTTCCTTTACGCTGTCAAAAGTTCCATCGGTATAATGCACTTCTATTGCCAATGGCATTTTAAAATATTGAATGGTTTCATTTGTTTTTTGAACTTGTTCAATGGCTATTTCAGTAGCTTTTGAGCCATCGTTATAGGTTAAATCTTCATAATGAATTTGATAAATGGGTTCGCCACCTCGGGCAATCCA